>CAZFPG010000167.1:0-7273 GCA_964521055.1 uncultured Marinobacter sp. | reverse complement strand
ACCATGAGGCAATCGATACCCTGGTTCGGCAATGAATGCGCAAACAGGTTGTAGGTGCCGCCGTAAAGCTGGCCGGTGCTGACAATGTTGTTGCCCACCTTGCAGATGGTCTGCAGGGCATAAAGGATAGCGGCCATGCCCGAGGCGACCGCCAGTGCACCAACGCCACCTTCAAGCTGGGCCATGCGCTCTTCCAGTACAGCATTGGTGGGGTTCATGATGCGGGTATAGATGTTGCCCTGCACTTTCAGGTCAAAAAGGTCGGCGCCGTGCTGGGTATCGTCGAAGGTGTAGGAGGTGGTCTGGTAGATGGGCGTGGTGGCCGCATTGGTGGCCGGATCGCCGTTAAAGCCCGCGTGAAGGGCGAGAGTTTCCGGTTTCATGATGAAGCATCCCTTTTTTATTGCATACTGTGTCGAGGTTGAACGTCCCCGGTGAGTATGCCACAGGCGTTGGAAGGTGAGCAGAGTTTCATGTTCGCTCCATTGGCTTGTGACTTCCTTGATTTCGCGCTAGGTTCGATCAGGTATGACCGTTACCAGCCAGCAGCAGGAAACAAGTGTGAAAAACCGGGGCACAGGGGCCGGCACTGGCCGTTGTATCAAGGTGGTTCTGGCATCGATGGTTATGCTTGTGTTGACTGGCTGTAGTGAGGAGGGCCAGGAGAAGGCCGGCGATGAAGCCCTGGCTGCCGCCGATATAACCGCTCCGGAATCCCGCCTTGCGGAACACCCCGAAACCGGCGAGAGGCTGGCCCGGAAGCAGGTACTGGTTCGCGGCAATGCCAGTGAGCCGGCATCGCTGGACCCCCACCTGGTGGAGGATACCGTTGGCAGCGCCATCGTGGTTGATCTTTTCGAGGGCCTGACCCGCAGTGGCCCCAACGGGGATACCGAGCCGGCACTGGCCAGATCCTGGTCGTCATCGGATAGCAACCTGACCTGGACATTCGAGCTGAGAAAGGACGGGCGCTGGAGTGATGGCACCCCTGTGACGGCCCACGACTTCGTCTATGGATGGAAGCGTGCAGTAGATCCGGAGCTGGGTTCCAACTATGCCTATTATATTGAATCCGCCGGGGTGGCCAACGCCGGTGAGATTATCAACGGAGAGAAGGCCCCGGGAGAGCTGGGTGTGCGTGCCCTGGACGATTTCACCTTTGAAGTCTCCCTTGAAGAGCCCATCACCTACCTGCCGGATATGACGGTTCACTACACCATGTTCCCGGCGCCCCGGCAGGCAATCGAAGCCCACGGCGAGGACTGGACCAGGCCGGGAAAGATGGTCTCCAACGGTGCCTACCGGCTGGATGCCTGGCACCTGGGTGAAAAGCTGGTAGCCGCCCGCAACCCCAACTACCGCGAAGACAACAAAACCCTTATTGACCGGGTGGTGTATCTGCCCATCGAATCTTCCTCCGCTGAGCTCCAGCGATATGCCAGTGGTGAGCTGCACATGACGTCCACGGTGCCGGTTTCCCAGATGTCACGGTTGAAGAAGGAGCGGCCGGACGAGCTGGTGATGGTTCCCAGCATCGCCACCTACATGTACATGTTCAACGTGAACCGACCGCCATTCGATGATGTGCGAGTGCGCAGGGCACTGACTTACGCCATCGACCGGAACATTATTGTGAATTACATCACCCGCGGCGGACAGATGCCGGCCTTCAGTCTCACCCCGAGCTACGTCAGTGGCTTCGATTTCCGGCAACCGGAGTATGGCACCTGGAGCCAGCCAGAGCGGGACGAGGCGGCGCGCCAGGAGCTCGCGGACGCTGGTTATACCGAGGATAATCCGCTGGAGTTCGAACTGCTCTACAACACCGATGAAAGTCACAAGGCCCTGGCCATTGTGGTCAGCCAGATGTGGAAAGAAAAACTGGGGGCAAAGGTCACTATCAGCAACCTGGAGTGGAAAACCTTTCTGTCCGAGAAGCAGGCCGGCAACTACGAAATGGCCCGTTTCGGCTGGAAAGGGGACTACAATGAGGCCTCCACCTTCCTGACGTTGCTTACCAGCGACAGTGGCAACAATGATGGTGGCTGGGGCAATGCGGAGTACGATCAGCTTCTGCAGGATGCCCGTTCCGCCGAGGATCCAAACCCCTATTACGTTCAGGCAGAGGAAATCCTGTGGCAGGAATTCCCGGTGGCGCCGGTGTATTTCAACACCACGGTGGCCCTGGTGAGCCCGGTACTGAAGGGCTATCCGAAGAATAACCCCCGGAACATCATCTATAGCAAGGATATGTACATCACTGCGGACTGAGGGAAGCCATGTTCAGTTTCATCATACGGCGTCTGGCTGTCGCCGTGCCGACCATACTGGCGTTGATCACGGTCTCGTTTGTGCTGATGCATGCAGCGCCGGGCGGGCCGTTTACCAACGAGCGCAATGTGCCGGAAGCGGTGATGGAAAATATCGAGGCCAAGTACAACCTGGACAAGCCCCTGTGGCAGCAATACTTCATTTACGTGGGCAACGTCGCCCGGGGCGACCTGGGACCCTCGTTCCGCTACAAGGACTTCACCGTCAATGAGCTGATCGAATCCAGCTTTCCCCGCTCCGCCTACATTGGCGCCTGGTCTTTCCTGTTCGTGGTGGTGTTCGGGGTGGGGCTGGGTGTCATTGCCGCCCTGAAACAGAACCGCTGGCCGGACTACACCGTGATGACCGCCGCCATGACCGGGGTGGTGTTCCCCAACTTCGTGATGGCGCCGCTGCTGGTGCTGCTGTTTGCCGTCACCCTGCGCTGGTTGCCCGCCGGCGGCTGGGAAGGCGGGCAAGTTGAATACATCGTGATGCCCATCATCGCCATGGCCACCTCCTACATCGCCCAGGTGGCGCGGATCACCCGCAGCAGCATGATCGAGACCCTGCGCAGCCCGTTTATCCGCACCGCACGGGCCAAGGGTATTCCCCGGCACAAGATCGTACTTCGCCATGCCCTGAAGCCGGCACTGATACCGGTGGTGTCCTACCTGGGGCCGGCGTTTGTGGGCATCATTACCGGCTCGGTGATAATCGACCAGGTGTTCTCCACCGGCGGCATTGGCCAGCACTTCGTGAACGGGGCCATTAACCGGGATTACTCGCTGATCCTCGGGGTTACCATCCTGGTGGGCGTGCTGACTATCATCTTCAACGCCGCGGTGGATATTCTCTACACCTGGCTGGACCCGAGGGTGCGTTACTGATGCTTTTCTCCGACAAACACGCCGGTATGGGCGAGCTGGCGGATACCCTGGCAGGCGAGGCCTACACCGAAGGCCGCAGCCTGTGGCGTGATGCCCGCCGGCGGTTCATGCAGCACCGGGCGGCAGTGGCGAGCCTGGTGGTGCTGGCGTTGCTGCTGTTGTTTGCTGCCTTTGGCCAGTACCTGTCGCCCTGGGACAACGAAACCATCGACTGGGCGAGCCTGCCAAACCTGGATGAAGACGGCGTGCCGAGCCTGGCCAGCCAGCACTATTTCGGCCTGGACCCCATCGGCCGCGACCTGTACCAGCGCACCGTGCAGGGCAGCCGCATATCCCTGATGGTGGGTGTGCTCGGGGCCCTGACGGCGGTGGTCATCGGCACCCTCTACGGTGCCATCTCCGGCTACGTGGGCGGGCGTACCGACGCCGTCATGATGCGCACCCTGGAAGTGCTCAGTGCCTTCCCGTTCATGTTCCTGGTGATCGTGCTGATGGCGGTGTTCGGTCGCAATGTGCTGCTGATCTTCGTGGCCATCGGCGCCGTGAGCTGGCTGAACATGGCCCGGATCGTGCGCGGCCAGACCCTCAGCCTGAAGCGCAAGGAATACATCGAGGCGGCCATGGCCGTGGGTGTGCATCCTTTCCTGATTGTTATCCGGCACATCGTGCCCAATGTGCTGGGGGTGGTGATTGTCTACGCCACGTTGCTGGTGCCGGAAATGATCCTGTTTGAGTCCTTTATCTCGTTCCTGGGGCTGGGAGTATCGGAACCCTACACCTCCTGGGGCGCGCTGATCTCGGAGGGGGCGGATGCCATGTGGACCGCGCCCTGGACGCTGATTTTTCCCATGCTGATGCTGGTGCTGACCCTGTTCTGTTTCAATTTCCTCGGCGACGGGCTGCGTGATGCCCTCGACCCCAAAGACCGCTGAGCCGGCAGGAACCCGTTTTATGGCAATGCTGGAAGTCAACAACCTCAAGGTGGATTTTGACACCCCGGATGGCACCCTGCAGGCGGTACGGGGGCTGAGCTACCAAATGGAAGCCGGGCAGACCCTGGGCATTGTTGGGGAGTCCGGCGCCGGCAAGAGCCAGGGTGTGTTTGCCCTGATGGGCCTGCTGCCGGACAACGCCCGGGTGAGTGGCGAGGTGCTGTTTGAAGGGGAGCAACTGCTGGGCCTGTCGGAAAAACGCATGAACCGCATTCGCGCGGCCCGCATCGGCATGATTTTCCAGGACCCGATGACCTCCCTCAATCCGTTCATGAAAGTCAGCGACCAGCTCACCGAGGTACTGGTGCAGCACAAGGGCATCAGCCGCAAGCAGGCGCTGCAGGAGTCCCTGCAGATGCTGGACGCAGTGCGCATCCCCGAGGCCCGCAACCGTATCCACCGCTATCCCCATGAATTCTCCGGTGGCATGCGCCAGCGGGTGATGATTGCCATGTCGCTGCTGTGCCGTCCGCAGCTGCTGATTGCGGACGAGCCCACCACCGCCCTGGATGTGACCGTGCAGGCCCAGGTGATGGGCCTGCTGCGGGAGCTGCAGCAGGAATTCAATACCGCCATTATCCTGATCACCCACGACCTGGGGGTGGTGGCGGGAAGCTGCGACCAGACCCTGGTGATGTATGGTGGCCAGATGATGGAATACGCCGCCACCCGGGACCTGTTCCGCGACCCTACCCATCCCTATACCAAAGGGCTGATGGGGGCGATTCCCCGCATCGACGAGCAGATTGACGAGCTGGTGACCATCCCCGGTAACCCGCCCAACCTGATGAACTTACCCCCCGGTTGTCCGTTCTTCAGTCGCTGCCCGGTGGCTGAGCCCCGTTGCTATCACGAACTGGACCCGCCGGAGCACTTTGAACCGGACCGGATAAGGGTATGCAACCTGCCACGGGAGACCGTCCGATGAGCGAACAGCAGCCCCTGCTGGCGGTTGAAAACCTGCAGGTAACCTTCGATATCATGCCCCGCAACGCCTGGCCCTGGACCCGGCCGCGAAAACTACGGGCGGTGAACAACGTCAGCTTTACCCTGAACGAAGGGGAGACCCTGGGCATCGTGGGTGAATCCGGCTGCGGCAAGTCCACTCTCGCACGGGCCATAATGGGCATGGTGCCAAGCCAGGCGGGGAAGGTGGTCTGGCTGGGGGAAGACCTGCGGGAGCTGAACCTGAAACAGCTGCGTAAACGCCGCCAGCGCCTGCAGATGGTCTTCCAGGACCCGCTTGCCTCCCTGTCGCCCCGCATGACCGTGGGCGACATCATCGCCGAACCCCTGCGTACCCACTACCCGGATATCAAGGGCACCGAATTGCGGGAGAAAGTGGACGCCATCATGGACCGCGTCGGCCTGCACTCCCACCAGAAGAACCGCTACCCCCATGAATTCTCCGGTGGCCAGTGCCAGCGGGTGGGTATCGCCCGGGCGCTGATTCTGGAACCGAAGCTGATCATCTGCGACGAACCCGTCTCCGCCCTGGACGTGTCCGTACAGGCCCAGGTGATCAACCTGCTCAAAGGCCTGCAGCGGGACATGGGCCTGTCACTGATCTTCATCGCCCACGACCTGAGCGTGGTGAAACACATCAGCGACCGGGTGATGGTGCTGTACCTGGGGAACGTGGTTGAAAACGCCACCCGGGCCGAATTGTATGCGACCCCCAAACACCCTTACACCCAGGCCCTGATGGCCGCCGTGCCCATCCCCGATCCGGACAGGGAACGGGCCAAGCCACCGGCGATACTGGACGGCGACCTGCCATCGCCCATGGACCCGCCCAGTGGCTGTGTTTTTCGCACGCGCTGCCCGCTGGCAACCGAGTATTGCAGTAGGGAGGTGCCGGTTCTGGAAGACAAGACCGGAGCAGGGCACTGGGTGGCCTGTCATTATGTGGAGCAAAGGGGGGAAATAAAATCTGTTGGTGGTGTCGAGATCCACAGCGGTGATCCGACTAGAGGGTAACAGGACATCAACCTGTTTCGACCATAACAACCTGGAGAGTACGAGCAATGACCGCAACAACGACACGGATGATTTTTGTGAACCTGCCGGTAGAAGACCTCAAAGCCTCCATGGCCTTCTACGAGGCACTTGGTTTCAGGAACAATCCCCAGTTTACCGACGACACTGCTGCGTGCATGGTCTGGAGTGAGGCCATTAACGTAATGTTGCTCACCCACAACAAATGGCGCACCTTCACTCACCGCCCAATCCCGCCAACAACCTCCAGCGAGGTCATGCTGGCCATCTCCTGCAACAACCGCGAAGCGGTCGACGCCATGAATAAGGCAGCTGCTGACAACGGCGGCACCGCGGACATCAACCCGATGCAGGACCTGGGATTCATGTACAACAGAAACCTGGCTGACCCGGACGGGCATGTGTGGGAAGCTATGTGGATGGATCCGGCGGCGATTCCCGGGGCCACCGACGAGGGTTAGAGTAGAGGCCGGATGTATCCGTAGGTTCAGAAAACGAAAAAAGCCCGGCTCTTACGAACCGGGCTTTTGTAATACTGGTAGCAAGGGGCGGAGTATTCAGGCCCGCGGCCTTCACCCTTCGGGCCGTCGTCGCAATGCTCCGACGTTCCTCCGCACGCTTTGCGTGCTCCGGTCGTACCGCCTTCGGCGATTCAACTCCGACTAGCAGGTATTAAAAAAGCCTGACTCTTTCGAGCCAGGCTTTTTGAATACTGGTAGCAAGGGGCGGAGTCGAACCGCCGACCCCGGCATTATGAGACCTGTGTGATAGGGACACTACCGTACACAAAAGTTCAAAAACAACACGTTAGCTTAAAGGCGAGTACACTAACGGCCACAAAAGTACACGGCGGTAGTCAAGGGGGCAACTGCGCTCTTGCTAATGATCTAAAATTTTGTATAATGGTGATTGTTAACCGGGTGATCACCAATTTTCTTCACTACCTGGTTAATATGCACTGAGAAATCTGGAGGTTTCCATGGCACTGAAATTTTACGACAGCCCGTTTCACGTTACTCACTCAGAGGACGTTGCGAGCAAAATGGCTATGAAGATGTACCTCTCGATCATGCTGACTGCTTT
>CAZFPG010000166.1:0-7275 GCA_964521055.1 uncultured Marinobacter sp. | reverse complement strand
CCACCATCACCACGGCCAGGAACAACAGGAACCAGGTGGCATAGCGATTGGCCCGATCTTCAACCTGCTCCGAGGGGGTCTCCGGGGGTGGGGCAGACTCGTATTCGGCTACCAACGTGCGGGCCAGTAAGTAGTCTTCGTCTTCAACGTGAACGTTGGTAAACCCCGCGGCACCAATCTCGCCCATGGCACCCTGCAGGTAGTGCCCTCCAACGTGGGTCTCTATACCCCTTGATTGCAGCAGGCCGGCGACAATATGGGCTTCCGCCAGATCACGGGCACGATAGGCTATTTGCATTGGCAGGCTCCACAGCTCAGGGCAATCCCTACCTGAACCCTAGCCCGAATACAGCCGTTCGTCGACTTGCGTCAATCCAAAGAAAAGATGAAAGCCCGGAGTCTTTCGTCATGACACACCAGCAAAGCGGAGGTTTTGGCATCCGGTGCATGGCACTTGTTAGCTTTCATTCTCGACTTCCGAGATCCCATCACCTAGTCTTATCACCCCTGGCTTAACCACTTCTGCATAGACGCCAAAATTGAGACCGAGCTCTTGTGTGATATGACGCAAGATATGAGGAGCCTTGGGTAATTCACTCTGAGCGAACGCCACCATGCCACATCTTTCGGTAGGATTGCTGAACTTCAGTTCTGCCTCCCCAATACGAACACGCTTCCCTAGCCACTCATACTCTACCTGATAATCATCTGTCGACAGAACAATATTGGGCCTGAATCTTCGAGCGTCTGCCACGCCTTCCGGTGCAATGCCTCGTAATCTAGCAAGCGAACCATGCGTGACTATGTGTACCGGCCCGGCATCCAAATGAGAAATTTCAGCCTCCCGCACCAACTGAACTGGCTGGCCTAGAACGTCCGAAAGTGCACTATCTATAGCTGGATCATTACCTGCTATCAGTTTTCCACCGGGAAACCTTACTTGGGGGATCTGCCCACGAAAATGCGCCTGAAGTGAAAACAATCCATCAATCTTTCGGAAACGGCGGGTGTCCTTGCCACTGCCGAACTTGCCATTCGCATCTCGAACCGCAAATAGACGATCTCCTACAACTCCTCTCATTTCAAGCTCAATCTCTTTACACGATTCGCCCAGCATGGACTTCACAGGATACCGCCATAGTTCAATAATCTTCCCGAAAACATTCATTCGAAAACCTTCGGCTATGGCTTGAAAGCAACGAGCCTATAGAAAAACCCAAAAATCAGCCGTCCCAAGCCCCATTCTCTCAGTTTCAGCCCACCGGCCATTTTCCCCGGTAAGCGTTGATGGTTTTCTCCACTGGCGTTGCGAACTGGCCAGTCGGCGAATTTCCAGCCAGAATCTCTGCCAGCCCCTTGGTACCGGCCTTTTAAAGCTCCATGCCCTGGCGGTTTCCTGCCGGGCCTTTAGGCCACTAACTGCCCGTAATTCGCCAGCTTCTCAATATTGTGCACCAGGCAGTATAGCTGCCATTGGCCCTGCACCTTCTTCTTGCCTCGCAGACTGAACCGGTTCAGTCGTTTGTTGGTGCCAATGTTGCCGAACACCGGTTCCACCACCGACATGCGATGACTGTAGATCTCTTTGCCCCGTTGGCTGTCGACGCGGCGCTTCATCCAGTCCGTATAGTTGGGCTGGCGTTTGTTCTCGAGGGTGAACGACACCTGTCGGCCAGATCCATTTCGGTGGTTAGCGGATGCCGGGTTCTGCATGCATTGGTGCTTTCTGGGACAGTGCCGGCATTGCAGTAAACGTCCTTCGAAGTGCACCCGGATCTTGCCATTCTCAGCTTCCCGTTCATACGTATCCTGCATTGCCAGTCAGCTTCCCGGTGTGCGACCCGGCACCCCGGAGAGCCTCGCCGTTTATCGGCGCAGGACGTTGTGTTTGAGCCTCGGCTTGCACATGTAAAATGATCGTTTTACACTGTAGCCATGGACATTCGAACACGATTAATCTCGACCGCCGAGCAACTATTCGACCGTCACGGCTTTACCGCCACTGGCATGGACCGGCTGACGGGAGGTGCGGGGATTTCGAGCCGCACGCTCTACAAGCACGTGGGCAGCAAGAACGGCCTGATCGTCGCCGTCCTGAACGAACGGGATCGCCGCTTTCATCGCCTGGTTGAAAAAGACAGCATCGATGCATTGTTCGGCGCGCTGGGCGCCTGGATGGCCCAAGAGAACGCACGGGGCTGCCTGTTCCTGCGCGCCTGGCAAGAAACCGGCGGAGACGTTCCGGAGATCGCCGAGGCGATGGCGCGCCACAAGCAGCGCCTGCGGGACCGGATCGACGAGATCGTCGTCGCAGAGATCGGACGGCGCAACGACGATCTCGCCGAGACCATTCAACTGCTGTTCGAAGGCGCGACCCACATGACGGCGTATCGCGGCGTCAAGACCGTCGATGTCGCACGCAAGGCGGCGCAGCGTTTGGTCGACGCCGCGCGGGGAATATAGCTACGCCGAGTTTAGCAACACGCTTTCCGCCTCGACACGCACCATAGCCAACAGGCAGAAACATTAACCGGGCCCCAATCGGAGGTCCTTTTACGCCCATAACGAAAACGATCGTTTTACATCCTAGGCTGACGAAACCAGCGCCATACCCATTAGGGATAGGAAACATCATGACGCCTATCGACACCCGACAAGAACAGGCCGCGCGCACCCACGAAACGAACCAAGAGGCTGCGATGGTATATGTCCGCCGGGAGAGTGCCTCGTGAACCGCGTCGAGTTTCGTTTGATCGCCGCCGGCACCATATTGATCGGCACCACCTATGGCCTGGCGCGCTTCGCCTATGGGCTATTCCTGCCCAGCATGCGCGAAGATGTCGGGTTGAGCCCAACTCTGGCCGGTATCATCGGCAGCGGTGCCTATATCGGTTACTGCCTTGCCATCGTGCTCAGCGCGCTGCTGGTAGAACGTTTCGGGCCTCGCTGGATCGCAGTCGCCGCTGCTCTGATTGCAGCGGTCGGCATGGCAGGTGTCGCCGCCAGCACGCAGGCATTGTGGCTGGCCGTCGCCATTCTGCTTGCGGGGACCAGCACCGGGCTGGCATCGCCGCCCATGGCACAGGCGGTGTCGCGTTCGTTAACGGCGCCCCGGCAAGGGCGGGCCAACACCATCATCAACGCAGGCACCAGCCTGGGCGTTGCTGTTTCTGGGCCGGTCGCCTTCCTCGCCACCGGGCAGTGGCGGCTCGCCTACGCCGCCTTTGCCGTTGCCGCGTTGCTCAATGCGCTACTGTTGCTGATCAGCATTCCGCGTGCGAGCGCCGGCGACGCCGTCTCGATGAACAGCCATCAAGACGCCACACGTCCTGGTGGGCTCTTGCGTCCGCGCGCGTTGACGCTGATCGTCGCGGCCACAGGCATGGGTACGGCCAGCGCCGCCTTCTGGACCTTCTCAAGCGATGTGCTCACCTCTCTGGGGCATTTCGAGCAGGCGACGGCCAACATCGTCTGGATTCTGATCGGCGTTGCGGGGTTGGTGGGCGGCGCGGCGGGCGACCTGATTACGCGCTTCGGCCTCAATGTCGTCCATCGCTGCAGTTTAGCGGCTATGGCCTGCGCGCTCGGCTTGCTGGTACTTATCCCCTCGAACCTAGTGGCGGTGCTCGGCGCGGCTGCGCTGTTCGGCGCGGCCTACATCATGCTGACCGGCGTCTATCTCATCTGGGGGATCCGGCTGTATGCGGATCGCCCCGCCATCGGGTTGGGGCTTCCCTTCCTGATGATCGCCGTAGGGCAGATCATCGGCTCGCCGTTGGCGGGCTACCTAATCAGCAGCCGTGGTTATCTCGTCTGCTTCATCGCCTTCGCGCTGATCGCGGTGGCCACGATGCTCATCGGGTATAGAACAGCCGCGTTCGCGGCTTTTCAGGCCCCTTCCACTTCACTCCCTAATCATGAGACGTAAATGGCAGGTGCAACGGCACTCGTGGTTCTCGTCTCACTTTGCTGGCATTTAGGGCAGGATGTCTCATAGCGGGCGGCTAAGCGTGTCCACTGAAGTGGCCATTACGCCTTGAATAAGCCGCCAATTTGGAGCGGCAGCGGAAAATTGGTCGGTTTCATTCACTGGTGTACGCCCAGCATGGGCATGAACTAATGGGGTGAAAGTCCCCTGTGGGAAGATCACCGTTCAATGGGTTTTACCCGATTGAACGCTAACCACTAGCGAATGGCAAGGGCCAATCCGCGAGGGTCGAAGACGCAGGACTTAATCAACTTCTGCCGTTGAATAATTCGGATTCTGTTATCGCCGATACATTTCAGCCCAAGGATGAATCTGAGCTTTCGAACAGGCGTGCATCCTGTGTCAGGTAGGCCTTAATCCAATGAAAGAATTCCAGATGAGCTGCGTTGTCGATAATGCTGGCGTCCTGCACAAACCAATAGCTGAACCGCGACGTGATCGAGCAACCAAACGGAGCGACAAGACGGCCGCTACGAATGTCGTGGGCGACAAGGGCCGAACGGCCAAGCGCGACGCCCGCTCCACCGATCGCCGCCTCGATCATGGCTGCATCGTCATCAAAAAAGACGGTTTCAGTGCGCGGTGGAATCTTGCGATCCGAAGACTCGAACCACCGCTCCCATGAGTCCGGATTGTCGGAGCGAAGCAGCGGCAGCGTGGCGAAGACATCGGGTGACGCCAGGTCGAGTACTGCGGCCCGCTGAGGTGAAACCACCGGTGCAATGAGTTCATCACAAATATGCCTGCTTCGTACGTTGGGCCAGCGCCCAAGTCCATAACGGATGGCGGCATCAATGCGGTCGCGACGGAAATCCACGAACTGTCGAGAAGCGTTGATTCGTAGATCCGCTGCCTTGAATTCCTTGAGCAAATCGGAGAGCTGCGGGGCCAGCCATTTGCTGGCGAGGGCCGGCAACATGCTAACGGTGAGGGAGTTGGAAGCAGGCCGGCGACCAATCACCTCCAGAGCATTCTCGAGTAAGCGGGCACTCTCTTGCACCGCGTCGGCAAGGATATGAGCGGCGGGAGTCGGTTCCAACCGACGCCCATTCCGACGAAAGAGTTGTTGCCCGAGCATCTCCTCCAATTCACGGAGCTGATGGCTCACGGCTGCCTGGGTGACATTCAGCTCCTCAGCCGCAAGCGTCACCGTGCCGAGTCTCACTGTCGCTGCGAGCGCACGCAGAGGCCGGGTAACGACCAGTCTTATATTAGAATTTCTCATATACCTACAAATACTTTCGATTATTCCCGCGCGCAGAGCTCTGCTAGATTCCCCGAAGAATGCCCTGATGATGATTTCATTAACGGGACCAATCATACATGGCTTTAATAAAAAAGCTAATAGGTGGGAGCGGCAAGAGCATGACTGACCTTATTAAAGAGACTTACATCACCAGGGCACGAATTCTGCCCGACCTGCCCCTGGTGATCTGGATGATACTGATAACACTCTTTTTCGGTGTTCTGGCGGGCTATGACGCAAACGGGCTCATATCGGAGTTCAACCAGGGCTATGGTGCCTCTATCGGGGAGTTCGCGTTGATCCTGATTCCATCCTTTGTGCTCGCGGCCGCCATAGAGCAGCAGCGCATCGACATGTCGCCGCGCGTGTCTGTTGGCATTGCGCCTTTTGCGGCGGCTGGCATGGTTTGCCCGGATACCGCCTATGCAGCTCTCTCTCCCATGTGCCAACAGCGCAAGCTTCCCATGGCACTAGGCGCATTTGCCGGGTTCAAGCTGCTGTTCCCCGCTGGACCACTTATCGTGGCCGCCAGTGTTGCGGCGGATACCTCTGCAACCTTGCTTCTCAGTGTCGCGATTTTTATTCCGGTCTGGCTGGTCGGTCTGCTTTATGGGTGCATGATCGAAGATCGCATTCTTGGGCATGCGGTACAAAGGGGCACGGCACTTCATACCCCATATTCCTCTCTCAGCGCACTTCTTCCGTTCTTGGTACTCGCGATTTTGCTGGTTCTCGGTGTGATTTTCGACATGAGCTTTAATATTTGGGCCGATTTCGTGACCAATCCCAAAGGCGCCTTAATCGTTTCTGCTGCCGTCGCTCTGACAGGAATCCCCAGTGCTGGTCGGCGTGCGGCGGTGGACAAAGGACTGCGGCGTGCAGCAGGGCTTCTGCTCATTATCGGCGCGGCCAGTGCTTTCAGCCAGGTACTTACCAGGATGGTGCCAATTGAGGAATTCTTCACGGCCAGCACTAGCGAACTCGTCACTCTCCTTTCATTGTTCCTGCTGACTGCGGCCTTCAAGATGTTACAAGGCTCCAGCATGTCTGTGTTCGCCGCTGTTGGCCCGATTTCAGCGCCCATTGTTGCCGCTGCGGGTATATCGCCCGTACTGGCAGTAATGGCGATCTGTCTAGGCTCCTTCATCGCGATCCTGCCAAACGATAGCTTTTACTGGCTCGTCCGACAGGATGCAACGCCCGGTAAAAGTGATTCGGTAGCAACTTCTGTTCTCGTCACTGGCTCTTTGCTACAGGCTTTCGTCGGCATGGTTTTACTGCTTGCTCTTGCTACTTTCAACATCTTCTGAGCGGTCTTCTTCAGAGGGGGGCGAATACCCAGCACAGGAAGGGGTACTAGTGGTGGGCGCCCCCAAAGAGACCTCGAAGCAAGTTTGAGGCGAATTGTGGGGCGAATCAGAAACTGGAAGCTGCCCACAAGGAACCAGATGGCAATCAGGAAATCGTTGATGATGTTGAGCACCGATAACGAGTGGCTGTAGAAAAACCCAAAAATGAGTTCACCACTCCACCGCCTTCGATCTCATTTTTCAGCCAGCCGGTTCAGTCGCTTGTTGGTTCCGATGTTGCCGAACACCGGTCCCACTACCGACATGCGGTGGCTGTAAATCTCTTTGCCTCGTTGGCTATCCACCCGGTGTTTCATCCAATCGGTGTAATTTGGCAGTGTCGGCATTGCAGCAAGCGGCCTTCGAAGTGCACCCGGATATTGCCATTCTCGGCTTCTCGTTGCCCCCGATAAGTCAGCGCTTCACCGGCCGGGCAGACACAGGTCAGCTTCACCGGATCGAACTGGAAGTCACTCGCAGGAATGGTGTCCTTCCAGCCCTTGTCCGGCAGGTTCTGATGCCGCTTTCCATATTTGTCTTTCTGGTGGTCGAACTTCGGATCCCGGCTGCGGAACTTGTTGTCCGGGATGTAGCCGTTGATCTTCCGCTTGTGCAACGACCATGGCGTTTTGGTCGGGGTTGTAGGGTATGAAACGGGGTTTGGCCTTGGGCATCTGACGACTCCTTGTCCG
>CAZFPG010000165.1:0-7297 GCA_964521055.1 uncultured Marinobacter sp. | reverse complement strand
TTACTGTAGGGCGAATTTCAGCGGGGTGGCAGGACGTCTTGGAATGAACGCTTACCTTCGCCCGCAGGAACCGCACCAGGCTGCGCTGGGGAAACAGGTCGTAGATCAGCATGTTCACCGCCAACGGCGGCACGATGACGATCGGTGTCTTGTGGGGCGTGCGCTCCACATCAATCATCTCGCCATCCAGCTCTATAAAATCTTCGGCCAGGGGCGGGTAGTAACGCAGGCTTACCAGCCCATCGGTATACAAGGTCTCGAACGGCGTCTGCCCGGCCTGGACCAGGCTGGCTGCACGGAATACCCGGTCGAAGGCGTTACCGGCGTAGAGCGCCGTCTGGCGGGTCATTCCCGAGGCTTTGTCAAAGGCGTATTTCAGCGGGTCGGGCATCGAAGTGTCCATCGTTGGTACGGGATTCATCCAAAATATCTATGTCATTTATGGCATTGTGATGGCCAGAAAGCGTTAACTGAAGAGTTACAGGGGAGGAGTGAACAGGCCTTTGGCAGACCGTGCATTGCCATGGATGGCAATGCCGAGCCCCCATGGATGGGTTCACGGCGTGTCTGACGAAGGCCTGTTCACTCCTCACCATCGCTCCGCAGCCAACAGGCTGGGTCCAAGATTACCGGCCAACCCCGAGTGCGGCTATGGCAAGAACGTCCACCACCAATGGCAAACCGGTCACTTCAGGCCACTGCCCAAACCTGTCAACCATTGGTATCATTCAGCCATCGCAAAAAAACCAACAACAGGACAACCATGCTCAGCTTCCTGCCAGCCCCGGTCATCGGCGTCATCAGTTCCATCCTCCTGGGGTTGAACACCCTGTTCTGGTGCCTGCTCCTCTACATCCCGGCGATACTCAAACTCATCATTCCCCACCAGGGCTTCCGGGTACTGTGCACCAAAGCCATCATCTGGATTGCCGAAGCCTGGGTGGCCTGCAATACCGGCTGGATGAAACTGACCCAGGGCACCAAATGGACCGTCCACGGCGACGAAAAACTCAAACGTGAAAGCTGGTACCTGGTGCTCAGTAACCACCAGAGTTGGGTCGACATCTTCGCCATGCAGCGGGTGTTCAATCACCGGGCGCCGTTTCTCAAGTTCTTCCTAAAGCAACAGCTTATCTGGGTGCCGGTGATTGGCCTGGCTTGGTGGGGCCTGGATTTCCCATTCATGAAACGCTACACCCGTGAATACCTGATCAAGCATCCGGAAAAGCGCGGTGAAGACCTGAAAGCCACCCGCAAGGCCTGCGAGAAGTTTCGCTATACGCCGGTGAGCGTGATGAATTTTGTTGAAGGCACACGCTTTACCCAGGCCAAGCACGACCAGCAGAAATCAAAGTACACCCATCTTCTGACCCCCAAGGCCGGCGGCGTGGCGTTTGTACTGGACGCCATGGGGGATGCCATTGAAACCCTGGTGGATGTGACCATCGCCTATCCGGGTGGCGCACCAACCTTCTGGGATTTCATGTGCGGCAGGGTTAGCGAAGTGAAAATGGAGATCGACACAGTCCCTATCCCCGACCACCTCAAGGGCCGGGACTATGCCACTGATGCCGAGCACCGCAAGAACGTAAAGAACTGGCTGGCGGACCAGTGGCGTGCGAAAGATGAGCGCCTGTCGGCGATGTTGGGCGACACCACCGCCCAGACAGGAGAAGCTTCTTCCACAAATCAGTAATCCGGGACAGGGTCTAATCTTCAGAGGCTGGCCAGGATCTGTAGTGCCAGCTCCTGACCCACGTCTTTCAGTGAGACTCTTTTTTCCCGTTTTTCAAAGCCATTATCGGTGGCAATCCAGCGGCGGTCTTCATCGGTTTTCGGTGGGACGCCGTTGGAGCTGACCATGGCCTGAACAGCGCCACTGTTGATGTCCAGAATGCGGATCTGGAATTGTTCGGCGTCGATCTGGCTGAGGACCATAAGGTAGTCCTCGTGCTGTTCCAGCGCCCGCATTTCCAGCCGGGCCTGGTCAGGCGACAGGCGTGAGAACTCGCCGTTTTCCAGGGCATTGTCGGTAATTCGCATGATGGCATCACGATCAACCACCGTGACTCCTGCCTGGGTGAGTTGGGAAACAAAGCCGCTTTGCAGGTCAAACGCGGGCGCTACTGACCCGGAGCGGCGCGCAGAGCGGGTTTCTGCCTGGGCGGCTGTCCGGGATTTACCATCAAGGTTTACATCGCCTTCGGGGATTTCTCCACTCAGGCTGCCTTCCCCGGAAACCATCATCCGGTGGCGGCTGGCCCAGTCACTGACCTGGTCGCTGAACTCCCGGTTCCAGAAAATCGCCATGCGGGGGGCGTTCTGCCCCAGTCCCTGCTGAAAACGATCGAGGATGCTATCGGCTGATTCCGATCGTTGTGAGGCGTTGGCTTCATTGCTCAGGTCGTCTTCTGTCAGTGGTTTCTGGGGCGTAGCCTTCATGGGCGCGACGGCGTGGTCATTGGCGGCCTGGGCAGCGAAGGGAAAGAGACTGGCGGCTATGGCTATGACGAGGAATCGTTTCATCATTCAAGCTCCCTGACTTCCACCCGGTACTGCAGCGGCTGGGTGCCGGTTGAGAGCGTCTTGTAGGCGTTGACGCTGTTGGCGGGAATGGTGGAGCGCTGCCAGGTGGGGCTGGCGTCCACCGGAACGCCGTTTTCATCGAAGAACTGGGTGCGGGCTTCGATGCGGTAGTCGTAGTCCGTGTGGTTGCGCAGCACGGCAAACACCTCGGTGGTTCCCGTTTCCGTCCGGCGACGGCCGTGGTTCTCCACCGACAGGCGATAGGTTTGCCCGCTTCCCATGATGCCTTCGCTCCAGGTGCGGCTCAGATCGTAGTCGGTGAAGACCACGGTGTTGTACTCCAGAGGGGCGGTGCGCTCGGCCAGACTGGTTGAGCTGCTGGGCATGGAGGTACAGCCGGCAACCAGCAGGGTGGATGCGGCGGTGATTGCAATCACTGTTCGAAACATGGGTGTTTTCCTTTTCTGTCAGGGCCGCCGGGACGTGACAAGTGCCAGCCCCTGGCCACGGCCGTCAAAGCGAAATTCAGTGGTATCGGTCAGGCCGGGAATCGGCTTGCCGTTCCTGTCCAGGAATCGGACCTTTACCTGCTGGCCCGGCTCTGCGGTAACCGGAATGATGTGCAGGGTGTCGGGCAATGCCTCCCAGTAGCGGATGTCAGCGCGCACATTGGCGGAGGCGGACATGCCCTGGGCCGCAACGCTGACCAGACTGATGGCGGCGAAGCCCGCGCCCACCACGCCTCCTGCTGCAGCACCGGCACCGGCCAGCACGTTGTTCTGGCTCACCGAGCTGAGGTTGGTACCGACGTCGCGGGTGGTCTGCTTGTACTGGACCTGGCCTTCCACAATTCGGTCAATGGCGCGGCCGCCCCGGGTGGAGGCCTGGAAATAGATATCCTCCATCGGGTACACCGTTTCCCAGCCATCGTCGGTCTGCCATTGGGCGCCAACATCGGGGAAGTTCTTTCCGCGGCGGTAGACAAGTTGATAGTGGCCGACACCGTCCCCCAGCTTTCGTGGGGAGTTGCCGGTTTCCACAACCAGCAGTGCGTTGTGTTCTTCCGATGGAATGGGAGCATCCGGGCGAAATGCCTTCAGTTCCTCGAAATGTTCTTGCGCCAGTTTGTTGCTCTCCATCTGCATGGCGGCCCAGCCGGCCAGATAGATCAGTGCCGCAAAATCCGCGCTGTTCTGCTCTTCCTCGGCGAAGGCATCCTGCAGCAGGCCACCGATGAAGCTGGCGCGGGCGTTGCCATAGTCGCCTTCCTCCAGAAAGATCAGGCCCAGGTAGAGGTACACCATGGAGCGTTCGTAGGGCTCGCCCTTGAAGTCCTTTTCGGCTTCCTCGTACCAGACACTGCGGGCTTTGCGGGCGGCGTCATCATCCGCATAGATGCTCTCGATACTGACGCGGGCCCGGTCAAGCGCGTTTTTGGCCTCTTCCAGGTGCCCGGCACGGTATGCCTTGAGCCCGATCTCCATCAGATTCAGTACTTCATTGCGACGGCCTTCCTGGAAGAGATTGCGAAAATCCTCCTGTACCACGGCGGGTTTGCTAGCCACGACCTGTTGTTGTTCGCCGGACAGACTGGCGCGATCGTAGGTCTTCGGGCCTGTGGCACAGCCCGCAAGGGACAGAGCCAGCACCGAGGTCGCCAGGCGTGCCGGCTTGCTGCTAGCGATAAACCACATCGTCACGTCCCGCCTTGCGCATTTCATAGAGCCCGCTCCAGATAATGGTACCCAGCTCCATATCCACCATCTCGAACGTAATCTGGCTGTAACGGGACTGGGTGCCATCACTGCGGTCGGAGGCGTCCAGGGACGTAATCCGGCCAGCAAGGCGGTAGTCCGCTCCGGCCTGGGCGGCGGTTTCACGGATGGTGCCGCCGTCCACGGCGCCGTCACGCTTTAGATCCCGCTCCTTCTGGACCATGCCGGCGTATTCGCGGCCGACAAATATCATGCGGCCATTGGCAGCGCGGTTCAGCTCGATCCGCAGGCGGTCTGTCAGCATGTTGGTATTGACCACGGAAGAGCTTTCGTTTCGCATGTATTCGTTGTCAATAATGATACGTGGCGGGATATCGCGGCCGGCCAGCATGCGGTTGGCCAGCATGTCGCGCATCATTTCATCGGTAACGGCAACGATGTCCTGGCTTTCAATGCCAACGCCGCCAACCTTGCCGGTGGTTGAGGCATCCTCATACACCGTCGCTTTACCACGGGTGTTATCAATATTGCTGGCGCAACCTGCCGCCAGGGAAACCGTTAACGCCAGGCCTGCTATCCTGGCCAATGGGGAAATGAAACGCATAGACAAACTCCGCTAGTAAGAAAAAGGCAACCGGCGGGAAGCTCGCGACCGCCGGCTGCAATGAATCAGTAGGCTGATGCCATGGCATTCTGTAATTCGGGATAGACCTGCAGGGTGACCTGTATGGCATCGCCATAGGTGGGCTCATTGCCGTATTTCTGCGCCAGGTAACGGGCCATGTCGGTGAGGGAATCGAAGCTCCGGTCGGAGGTGGCACGAATGTTTTCCCAGCCGCCGGATGCGGAGATACCGGCTTCCCGGCCCATTTCCTCACCGACCTCTGATCCGAAAATTCCACCAATCACGCTGCCAAAGGGCACGGATTCCAGGGCCTTGTCGGCAATCATGCTGCCAGCTGCAGCGCCCACGCCGGAGCCGACGGTACCGCCAATGTCGGCGCTGGATCCCATATTTACCCACTCGGCCAGAACGCCGTCGGACGTGTAGGGGCTCATGTATTCGCCCTGGTTGTCATTGCGCACTAGTTGTTCAAGTACGTCATCGGAGATTGGCTTGCTGGCGACCGACGGCAACGACATTCCACTGCAGCGAGCGTCTTCAGCCATTTCCCCGTGGAACATGCAGGTGCGCTGCTGACCCTGTGGCATCAGGTGGTTGGTCATCCAGCCGTGGGTGACGTCATTGAGCTGATTAACCGTGGTAGTGAGGCGGCTACCTCCGTAGGAGTGAACTTCCGTCTGTTGCCCCAGTGCCGTCTGGCGGTTATTGCGGACCATCGTGGTGAAGCCCGAGGACTCCGCCAGCGCCGTTACGATCAGATGAGTGCCGATATCCTGGCCGTTTTCAGTAATGGCCGAGGAGGCCGTCAGGTTTTCGGATTCGTGAGCCTGGCCGTCGAACTCGTTGTTGACGTCCGCGTCGGAGAAGAACAGATATTCGCCGTCCATCTTGCCATCACTGGCATGTCCTTCCATGCGGGTTCTGACCTTGCTGGTGGAAACAATGCCACCCTTGGCATCCATAACCGACGTGTACTGGCCAACTCCGATGAAATGCCCTTCGGGCACGCCGTTGCTGCACTCGCCTTCAATCAGTGTTGCTGATTCAATATTCGTGTCGGTACTGGACTCGAACTGACTACCCTGGCGGGCCTGTAACGCGTTGATTTCCCGTTGAGACTTGCCGTGGGTGACCAGCCATTTCCCCGCCTCGCTCAAGTCGCAGGTGGAGGATCCGTCGGCAACCAGGTAGCTGTCCGGTGCTTGCCGGAATTCGCGATAGCGCTCCACCAGAATTGCATACCGGGATGCCTGTTCTTCATCGGCAAACGTGGGGGTAGCGTTGAGTTCAGCTTCACTGATTGTGGCCATGGAGGCGATGCCTCCGCCGGCGAATGACTGGCCCGTGGCCAGACACCCTGAGAGGCTCATTGAAACGGCCAGTGTTCCTGTGATCACGATGATCCTGTTATTCATGTCATGCTCTCTTTTCTGCGTTCTCGGGAGATGACATTACAGATACTTCATGGGCTGCAGGCAGCGCATACCTCAAATAAGGTATGCCGTATTCAAGGCCAGACCAGGTTTGCTCAAAAGGGCGGGGTTAATTCGCTAAGACTTTGAATTAAATAAAAATAAAAACGAGGAGTGGCTACGTAAAATCTTGCAAAAAGATGTCACGGAAGGAAAGTCTGTGCGGGAGGATTGTAAAGCCTGGTCTATTCCCGGTTTTTATCGTCTTCGTCGTCCTCGACTTCGTCCGGGTGCTCTTCCTTGTAACGCTCCCACTCTTCCCAGTCGTGGGGCGTGCCGGCGTGGGGTCGCTTCAGGTGCTTCGCGTGCTCCATGGCGTTGTGGCGCAGGCTGTGGTCCTGTTCCTCTTCTTCCTCGTCGAAGCCGTACTTCTTCAGGAATTCGGTTGGGCTGATAGGCATCCGGAATCACCTCCGCAATAGATAATTGCCTTCATACTACTACGATGGTGCTCCGGGCCTGGATTTTCAAGCACCGTCTGTGTCGTCGGCTCCGTTATCCGTGGCGGCGTCCCCGGCCAGCGCCTCTACGAGATTGAAAAGAATCTGCTTGCGCTCGTCGTCCACGCCGGCAAAGGTCACGGTAACTGGCTGCTCAAGCTGGAAGGTCCGGCCGTTCTTGTTATGGATCAGGCGCAGGGTGACGGGGTCGAAACTGAACTTGCCTTCCAGGGTCTTGCAGTTGACAAACCCCTCAAGCCCGTTGGTATCAAGCCGAACGAAGAAGCCAGAGGGCGTAGTGCGGCTGATGACACCGGTCATCGGTTCATCGCCCAGGGTGCGGGCGAAATCGCTCTTGAGCCAGCTTTCCAGGCTGTTCGCCGCCTGGCGCGCCCGGAACTGGGTCAGTTGCAGTTCGGCCAGCTGCTCGTCACTCAGATCGCTCAGGGGCTCCTGCCACAGGATCGACTTGATTAGCCGATGCACGTGGAAGTCGCTGAACTTGCGCAGCGGTGAGGT
>CAZFPG010000164.1:0-7348 GCA_964521055.1 uncultured Marinobacter sp. | reverse complement strand
GATGGCGTCCAGCAACTTGTCCTGGTTGGTCATCAGCACACGCTTCAGGCGCTTCAGGTTTTCCTGGCGCTCCGTCAGCGACGGCATCGGATTATTGCGGAATGCCTTCTTCTGGTCATCGAAAACCCGGTGGGTGTGCTGGATCTGCTTTTTGCTTTCAGTAAGCTGTACAACGGTGGCAACCATATCGCTCTCTCCTCGCGACACCGGGCTTCTGCCGGGCCGGAAATAGCATTGGTGAAAAAGTATTCAGTTTGCGCTGGAGGTTATTATTAGAGTATATACTCTAGTGAGTCAAGGCGGCCGGATGGCGAAAGGGGCCATCCTACATACAACAACGCACAGCAGAGCCTATGAAAACCCGAGACAAGATTCTTCTTTCGAGTCTGGAACTGTTTAACGAAAGAGGAGAGCGCAATGTCACCACCAACCACATTGCCGCTCACCTCGCGATATCGCCGGGCAACCTTTATTATCACTTCCGCAACAAGTCCGACATCATCTACGAGATCTTTCTCGAATATGAAAAGCTGGTGGATTTCTACCTGGATATTCCCGAAAACCGTCCCATTACCCTGGAAGACCTGACGTTTTACCTGGAGTCCGTATTTGACGGACTCTGGAGCTACCGCTTCTTTCACCGGGATCTGGAGTACCTGCTGGACAGCGACCGGCGCCTGCGCCAGGACTATCGCGAATTTACCAATCGCTGCCTGGTTGCTATCAGCAGAATTTTCGAAAAGCTGGCAGAGGCAGGGATTATTCACCCCCAGCATGACGAGCTACGCTCCGCAATGTCGCTGAACGTGTGGCTGGTAATCACCAACTGGATGGCGTTCCTGAAAACCGCCCATGCCCTCGAAGAGTCGGCCAACCTGACCCTGAACGAACTGAAGCAGGGCATCTACCAGGTGCTGACGCTGGAAATCCCGTACCTGACAGCCGACTACCGTGAACAGGTCATGGCATTGCGGGAGAAATACCGGCCCTGTCTGCCAGAGTGTGCAGACCCGTCGCGGAAAGACCAGGAATTGGGGAACTTTTGATCAATTGGCGTGTCACTAATTACGACATCGGGAATTCGGACATTCACGGTGTCGCCTGAGTGAGTTCTCAGGTTTTAGCACGTCGCAAACCCTGACGTTTCACCGGCCTGTTCCGCAGGCCGGTTTTTTTCTTTCTATCCCGCTCCAAACCGACCTTCATTGCATCCTTGTCAGAGCTTTTTAAATCCAATAAACTTGCATATGTTACCGGTAACATATACCGGCACAAAAACAATCAGGAGATACCAATATGTTCCCGACAAGACTCGCGGCTGGTTTGTTGTCAGCTTCTCTGGCGTTCAATGTCCTTGCCGCAGATTTCACTTTCAAGTTCCAGTCTTCAGATCCTTCCGGTGTCAAGAACTTCGAAATCCAACAGGCCTGGGCCGATCGCGTGGAAGCGATGACCGGTGGCCGCGTTGAGATTGACCTGTTGCCCGTGGGCAGTGTGGTCAGTCACACGGAAACCCTCGGTGCCATGAAAATGGGTGTGCTGGATGGCCATATTTCGGTGACTGGCTATTTCTCGGGCCAGGACCCGGCGTTTGGTCTGATCGGTAACACCGTGGGCGCCTGGTCCAGCCCCGACCAGCTCATTGATTACATCAACTATGGTGGTGGCTACGAGTTGATGAATGAGCTGTATAAGCCTTATGGCGTTAAGTTCATCGGTGGCGGTGGCACCGGCCTTGAGTCCTTTGTATCGAAGAAGCCGCTTGATGGTGTGGATGATCTCAAAGGGCTGAAGATGCGTGCGCCGGAGGGTCTGGTACAGTCGGTATTTGCCGCTGCCGGCGCCTCTCCGGTGAACCTGCCGGGTTCCGAGGTGTACACCGCCCTGAGCAAGGGCGTGATTGACGCCGCCGACTACACGGTTTTCTCCACCAACCATGAAGCGGGCCTTAACGACATCGCCGCCCATCCGGTCTATCCGGGGTTCCATTCACTGCCACTTATTGAGATTGCGATGGATCTCAAGGAATGGAAGAAACTGCCGGAGGACATCCAGTCCATCATGACAGTGTCCGCCAGGGACTTCGCCCAGGATATCAGTACGCAACTGGCAATGGCGGACCTGGAGGCGGTCAGTGAAGCCCGTGACAACCCGGATATCACCCTCCATGACTGGTCGGCGGAGGAGCGCCGTAAATTCCGCGCCATTGCTCGCGACCAGTGGAAGGCCTATGCCGAACAGTCGCCCAATGCCGAGAAAGTGTACCAGTCGGTGACGGGCTACCTGGAATCCCAGGGCCTCCTTTAAGAAAAACCGGTTCCCTCCATATCAGCCTTCGGGTACCTCACTGGTGCCCGGAGCGAGGAGTTCGTTATGTCTGTTGAAGAGAATGCCTCCGGTCAGGGTGAAAGCCCCAACGGTGGAGTTGTCCTGCCCGAGGGGGGCGAGGATGTGGGCTTTACCTGGCTCGACAGGGCCATCGTCTGGCTGGGCAAGAAACTGAGCCTGGTGTTTGCGGTGATCGTGCTGGTCTCCTTCTACGAGATCATCCGTCGCTACGTTTTCGATGCCCCCACGCTCTGGGTGCATGAAACCGTTACCTTTGCAGGCGCCACACTGTTCGTCATTGGCGGGCTTTATGCGCTGGCCACCGACCGGCACGTCCGCATTGTGCTGATCTATGATGCGGTTTCGCCCCGTGTCCAGCGCTGGCTGCGGGTGGTCCACCATCTGCTGGGCCTCGCCTTCTGCGGCATGCTGTTGTTCGCCAGTTGGTCGATGGCAAAGGGGGCGGTACTGGCTCCCTGGGGCGGCTTTCGTCTGGAAACCTCCGGTTCCGCCTGGAATCCGCCGTTTCCCGCGCTGCTGAAGGTCGTCATCCTGGTTGCTGTAGCTGTCATGACGCTCCAGTTCGTGTTGCACCTTATTCGCGATCTTCGCGGCAAGGGAGATAAATAATGTTTGAACTGGCCTCCCTTGGGATCGGCTATGGCAGCCTGGTCATGCTGGTCATGCTGATCGTCCTGCTCCTGACCGGCATGCAACTGGCGTTTGCCACCGGCCTGGTTGCCCTTGTCTTCGCACTGGGCTGGTTTGGCCCGGATGCCTTGCCCATCGTTAGTAGCCGCCTGTACAGCTTTATCGGCAACTATGTATTCCTGGCGGTGCCCATGTTTGTGCTGATGGCATCGCTGCTGGATCATTCCGGCATTGCCAGGGACCTGTTTGATGCCATGGCCCGCCTGGGGCGCAAGCTCCGTGGTGGTGTGGCTATCCAGACACTGGTGGTGGCAGTGATCCTGGCCTCCATGTCCGGCGTGATTGGGGGCGAAACGGTGCTGTTGGGCATCCTGGCGCTGCCGCAGATGCTGCGCCTGGGGTACGATCGCAAGCTGGCCATTGGCACCACCTGTGCCGGCGGGGCACTCGGCACCATGCTGCCGCCCAGTATCGTGCTGATTATTTACGGGCTTACCGCCAACGTGTCCATCGGCGACCTGTTCAAGGGTGCCTTCCTGCCTGCGCTGATCCTGGCGCTGCTTTATATGGGGTATGTACTGGTCCGTGTCTGGCTGAAGCCGGAGATGGCGCCGCTGCCCTCGGATCAGGACGCCCCCGAAACCCCGATGCCGAACTTTTTCAAGGCGCTGTTTTTTCCCCTGCTTTCGGTGGTTGTGGTGTTGGGCAGCATCTATGGTGGCGTGGCGTCGGTAACGGAAGCCTCGGCCCTGGGTGTGATGGGCATTGCCATCAGTACCTGGATTCGTGGTGAGCTGTCCCTGGCCATGGTGCGCAAGGCCACCATCAGCACTCTGCGGGTATGCGGCATGATCATCTGGATCGGTATCGGTGCCACGGCGCTGGTGGGTGTCTACAATCTGATGGGCGGTATCGATTTTGTCCGTGACATGGTTTTCGCCGTCAGTGGCGGCCATGGCCTGACCACCATCCTGTTCATGATGTTGATACTGCTGGTCCTGGGCATGTTTCTGGATTGGGTCGGCGTTGCGTTGCTGACCATGCCGATCTTCGTGCCTATTGTGACCGAGTTGGGCTACAGCCCCATCTGGTTCGGGGTGGTGTTCTGCATGAACATGCAGGTGTCCTTCCTGTCGCCCCCCTTTGGTCCGGCTGCCTTTTACCTCAAGACTGTGACGCCGAAAGACATTTCCCTGGGGGAGATTTTCCGTGCCCTGCTGCCGTTTATTGCGCTTCAGATAGTGGCTCTCGGTCTGCTGATTGCGTTTCCCCAGTTGGCTCTATGGTGGCAGTAACATGAGTGAGAGGAAGATATCGAAAGTCGTCGTGATGGGCGTGTCCGGGTGCGGCAAGAGCCTCACCGGGACCAGGCTTGCACAGGAACTGGGAGTTCCCTTCTACGATGCAGACGATTACCACAGCCGCGCCAACGTTGAGAAAATGGCGGCCGGTATTCCGCTGACCGACGAGGACCGTCTTGGCTGGCTGGACGATCTTGCGGAACTGATCCGGCGGGAAGAGAGCGGGCTGGTGCTGGCCTGCTCGGCCCTGAAACGTGCCTACCGCGAGCGCTTGCAGGGTCGCAATCCGGAAACCCGTTTCGTCTATCTGAAGGGGGATTTTGAAACCATCTGGGCGCGGCACTCCAGGCGGACGGACCATTACTTCAACGGCCGCGCCATGCTGGAAAGCCAGTTTCAGCTGCTGGAGGAACCGGGCCCCGATGAAAATGCTGTTGCCGTCGATGTATCCGGCACGCCGGAGCAGGTGATCAGCCACTGCCTCGCCGGGCTCGGGTATGATAGGCCTATTTGACCGTTCTGGAGCAGTAAATGGTAAAGAACAAACGCCCCACATTGCAGGATATTGCTGACCGGGTCGGCGCCACCAAGATGACGGTCAGCCGTTGTCTGCGGGGGGCGGACAATGTCTCCAAACCCATGCGGGAGCGAATTTTTGCCGAAGCCGAGGCGTTGGGTTACATTCCCAATCGCGCGCCCGACCTACTTTCCAAGTCCACCAGCCATGCCATCGGTGTATTGCTTCCGTCACTGACCAACCAGGTTTTTGCGGATGTGATCAAGGGCGTGGAGTCGGTTACCGAGCCTGCCGGCTATCACCTGATGCTGTCGCACTACGGTTACAGCCCCGAAATCGAGGAACGCAGCCTGTCCTCACTGTTATCCTACAACGTGGATGGCGTGATTCTCTCTGAAAGCCAGCACACCGCACGCACGCTGAGAATGCTACAGACCGCCGGGGTGCCCACGGTGGAAATCATGGATACCCATTCGGCGCCGTTCGAGCAGGCTGTCGGGTTTGATAACGTCAGCGCGGCCTATGACATGGTACGGGAAATGATCCTTCTCGGACGCAAGCGGGTGGTTTATCTTGCGGTTCGGCTGGATGCCCGTACTCTGCAGCGCCAGGAAGGCTATAGCCAGGCCATGGAGGAGGAAGGCCTGACACCGGTAACCCTGCGCAGCGAACAGCGTTCCTCATTCAGCGTGGGCGCCACCCTGATGGCGCGGATACTGGAGGAAAATCCGGATACCGATGGCATCTTCTGCACTAACGACGATGTGGCCATTGGCGCTTTTTTCGAGTGCCAGCGGAGGGGCATCCCGGTACCGGAGCAGATCGCCATCGCTGGCTTTCATGGCCACGACGTTGGCCGCGTCATGGTGCCGCCGCTGGCGAGCGTGATCACACCACGGGAAGCCGTCGGCAAGAGAGCCGCTGAAGAGTTGCTTGCCCGTCTGGGCGGCGCTGCAATCAGTGAGCAGCGTATCGACCTGGGTTACCGGATAGAGCGTGGAGGCACCCTCTGATTAATCTGATCGTCTAACCGTCGGTTTCCAGCCAGGCAGTCAGCGCCTCACGACACTCCTCGACCCCCCGCTTTGACGTTGCCGAGAACATGACCAGGTGATGCAGGCACTCAAGACCTTCCAGTTTCTTTGCGATGCCCAGCATTGCCGTTTTGGCCTGTCCGAACTTCAGTTTGTCGGCCTTGGTGGCCAGAATCATCAGTGGAAGCTTGTTATGTTCACACCATTCCACCATCATTTGATCGAAATCCGTCAGCGGATGCCGGATATCCATCACCAGAACCAGCCCCCGCAGGCAGCGGCGGTCGTTCAGGTAGTGGCCCAGGTGTTTCTGCCAGTCGTCTTTCATGTCCCGGGAGACCTTGGCGTAGCCATAACCGGGCAGGTCCACCAGCCGGCAGTTTTCCCGGTTGAGGGAAAAGAAGTTGATCAGGCGGGTCCGCCCCGGTGTTTTACTGGTGCGCGCCAGCTTGCCATTGGTGGTAATGCAATTGATGGCGCTGGACTTGCCCGCGTTAGAACGGCCGGCAAAGGCGACTTCGGCGCCATGATCAGGAGGGCACTCTTCCAGGCGCGAGGCGCTGATCAGAAACCGGGCACTGTTGAACGAGATGCTTTTTTGAGTCAGGTCAGGTGACACGGGTGTTGATATTCCTATTGGATTTCAGTTAGCAGGGATTAATGTATAATGCTACACCAATTCCGGGCAGCACGCTGAGCGCTGCTGCTTACCAGCCCCGGTTTGTGCCTTTCAGGCCCGTGCCTGCCGGCTGCATAACGAAGAATACTTTTGGATGAGAGAAGCGGAGCGAGCATGAATAAACTGATCGCAGGAGTTGTTCTCGGTGTTGGCCTCACAGCGATGGCTCACGGGGCAGGAGATCCTGAAGCAGGCAAGGAAAACGCGCAAACATGCGCTGGTTGCCACGGCGAGGGCGGCGCAAAACCGGTGATGGCTGTTTACCCCAAGCTTTCGGGTATCGGGGAAAAGTATCTTTATCAGCAATTGGTACTGATCAAGGACAAGGACCGCGAAATCGCAGAGATGACTGGTCTGCTGGACAATATGTCCGATCAGGATCTGCAGGATCTTGCTGCGTACTTCAACGAGCAGGATGTCACGGTTGCGCAGGCCGACCCTGATCTGGTGGATGAAGGCCAGGCGCTCTACCGGGGCGGCAACATGGCCTCTGGTGTGCCCTCCTGTGCCGGGTGCCACAACCCCCGCGGTTCAGGAAACGAGCCCGCTGGGTATCCCAGGCTCAGTGGCCAGACTGCAGAGTATGTCGAGAAGCAGCTCAAGGCTTACCGTGATGGCGAGCGCTCGGGTGGCCAGAATGCCTCCATTATGGCGGATGTTGCCGCCAAGCTGACTGACGCCGAGATCGAAGCGGTGGCCAGTTACGTATCAGGTCTTAACTGACCGGTACCAGCTGATCAAGAAACCCCGCCCTGGCGGGGTTTTTTGTTGGTTGCCGCTCTTTAATCCTG
Source organism: uncultured Marinobacter sp. (assembly GCA_964521055.1). Taxonomy (GTDB): domain Bacteria; phylum Pseudomonadota; class Gammaproteobacteria; order Pseudomonadales; family Oleiphilaceae; genus Marinobacter. Next base: position 47 of record CAZFPG010000164.1, on the reverse strand, counting down.
CCCTTGTGGAACTTTTCAGGTCTGCTGGGTCATAATCCTTTCAAATC
>CAZFPG010000163.1:0-7412 GCA_964521055.1 uncultured Marinobacter sp. | reverse complement strand
GGCAACTTGGTGCCAAATCTCCAGGAGCATCAGGCTGTATTTCAGTAATTAGGTTCAGGCTGGCTTACAGTTCCGGTCGGCCGATGTGTGGGACGGCTTTCCGGGGCTATCTTTCGCCATGGATGGCGAAAGCTAAGCGCCCACGGACGGCTTGAGCGTGTCCCGGAAAGCCGTCCCACACAGCGGCTCTCCCCCCAAGCCCAACCAGAAAACCAGTCAGCGGCCAACCACCTTCTCGGCTTCCTCAACGGGCGTATGCCGAACATCCTCGCCCTTGACCATGAAGATCACATTCTCGGCAATGTTACAGGCATGATCCCCTACCCGCTCCAGTGCGCGGAGAATCCACATCACCGACATGCAGCGGGAAATGTTACGGGTGTCTTCCATCATGAACGTCAGCAACGTCCGCGTGGCGGCCTGGTACTCCTCATCAACCCGCTTGTCCTCCCGCATGATCCGCAGCGCCTGATCCGCATCCAGGCGGGCAAAGGCGTCCAGGGCATCATGCAGCATGCTCAGCACATGGTTACCAATGTGGCGCACTTCCACGTAGCCACGGGGCGCCTGGCCCTCCTCTGACAGCTTGATGGCAAACTTGGCGATTTTCTTGGCCTCGTCACCCACGCGCTCAAGGTCCGAAACCATCTTGATCACCGCAACCACCAGGCGCAGGTCCCGTGCCGTGGGCTGGCGGCGGGCGAGGATCAAAGTTGCTTCCTCATCGAGGTCGATTTCCATCTGGTCGACTTTTTTGTCCGTGGCACGAACCTCGTCCGCCAGATGGCCGTCGTTATCCACCAACGCATTGATGGCGCGGTCTACCTGGGACTCCACCAAGCCCCCCATTTCCAGGAATTCGCTCTTCAGGGCCATCAGCTCGTCATTGAACTTGTGCGATATGTGATCGCCGTAAACATCGTCCTTTTTATCTGGCATAACTATGTTCTCCAGTGTTCAACCGTACCGGGATCAGCCAAAACGCCCGGTAATATAGGATTCGGTGAGCTCATGCTCTGGTGAAGTAAACACCTTGTTGGTTTCGTTCACTTCAACCAGGTGCCCCAGGTGAAAATACGCCGTACGGTGAGATACACGGGCGGCCTGCTGCATGGAGTGAGTCACAATCACGATAGTATAGCTCTCGGACATTTCAGCGATCAGCTCCTCGACCCTGGCAGTTGCAATCGGGTCCAGGGCGGAACAGGGCTCGTCCATCAGGATCACTTCCGGGCTCACGGCAATGGCGCGTGCAATACACAGGCGCTGCTGCTGGCCACCGGACATGCCCGTCGCGACAGCATCCAGCCGGTCCTTGGCTTCGTTCCACAAGCCAGCCTTGCGCAAGCTGCTTTCCACAATATCATCAAGATCGGACTTGCGATTTGCCAGGCCGTGAATCCGTGGGCCGTAGGCCACATTGTCGTAGATCGACTTGGGAAAGGGGTTGGGCTTCTGGAACACCATGCCTACCCGGGCCCGCAACTCCACAACATCCCGTTTTGAATGATAGATATCCTCATCATCAAGCATCAGCTGTCCTTTGATCCGGCAGATGTCGATGCTGTCATTCATCCGGTTCAGACATCGCAGGAAGGTAGACTTGCCGCAACCGGAAGGGCCGATAAAGGAAATCACCTCGTTGCGGCCGATATCAAGGCTGATATCCTTGATGGCACGGTCCTGCCCATAGAACACTTCCACATTGCGAAGCTTGAACTTGGGGTTATCCGAATAGGGCTTGCCAACCGTCTTGCCTTCTTCGACGGGAATGGTCTCCTGCTTGCTCTCCTCGATAGGGTCCTTGACTGGAATAATCGTTTCCTCCGGTCGGCCCGCTGCGCTGGCAATTGTCTCGTTAACACTCATAGTTTTCTCCTTTACCACCGGCGCTCAAGACGCTTACGGAGCCAGATGGCCAGTGCATTCATACTGATCATGAAGGTGAGCAGCACCATGATGCCGGCGGATGCCAGCTCTACAAACCCCTGTTCGGAGGCGCTTGCCCAAAGATAGATCTGTACCGGCAGCACAGTGGCTGAATCGACAAAGCCTTCCGGTACATCCACAATAAACGCCACCATGCCTATCAGCAGCAATGGCGCGGTCTCGCCAAGGGCCTGGGCCATACCGATAATGGAACCGGTCAGCATGCCGGGCATCGCCAGGGGTATGACATGATGGAGCACCACCTGCATCTTGGAGGCACCAACCCCCTCGGCCGCCTCCCGGATGGAAGGCGGCACGCTTTTGATGGCGGCACGGCTGGAAATGATGATGGTCGGCAACGTCATCAGCGCCAATACCATGCCACCCACCACCGGTACCGAACGGGGCATGCCGAAGAGACCAATGAAGACCGCAAGGCCCAGCAGGCCGAAGATGATTGATGGCACCGCGGCCAGGTTGTTGATATTGACCTCGATGAAATCGGTAAACCTGTTCTGGGGTGCAAATTCCTCCAGGTAAACCGCTGCCGCGATACCGACAGGAAACGCAATTGCCAATGTGACCAGCATGGTCAGCAGGGACCCGACAATTGCACCCAGAATACCGGCGTTGGCCGGTTCCCGGGAGTCGCCACGGCTGAACAGCACGTCGTTAAAGCTGGTGTCGATAACGCCCTTCTCCAAAAGTTCGTCCACCCATCCCTGCTGCTGCTCGGAAAGCTTGATGCTGTAGCTCGGATTGTCTGCGTGCTTGACGTATGTCGAGACCCGATCATGTGCCAGGAATTCTATCGTTTGCGTGGTGTTCAGCAGATCCGGGTTGTTCTTGAGCAGATCACGAACCTCGCTGGCCGCGTAATTGCCAACCAGACGGCCCAGTTCCCGTTTCTCGGCCGCACTGTCAGCCTCGGGGAAATGTTCCTGCAATGCGGCGATGAGCGGCGCGACAAAGTCCGCCATGGACCGTTGATCCTCGTCTGTGGGATCGTCCAGGTACATGGTCTCGGAATCGAGTTTGACATCCAGAGTGATAGTGGTCTTTACGAACCCTGAGTGCCCTTTATTGATAATGTCAGCAAAGAGAACAAACAGGGAGCCAAGGGCAAGGAATATCGCCAGCATCCCATACAGCCGGAACCGGCGCTCCTTTCGATAGCGGCGCTTCAGGGAGTTGCGGACAATCTCCGCCTGAGAACTCTGATTACTCATACTGTTCCCTATACTTCCGTACGATCTTGAGGGCCACCACGTTAAGCAGCAGCGTAACGATGAACAGCAACATACCCAGTGCAAAGGCAGACAGGGTCTTGGCACTGTCAAACTCCTGGTCACCCACCAGCAAGGTTGCTATCTGCACGGTCACTGTAGTGACCGACTCCAGCGGGTTGGCAGTCAGGTTGGCTGCCAGCCCTGCCGCCATCACCACGATCATGGTTTCGCCAATGGCACGGGATGCCGCCAGCAGGATGCCACCGATAATACCGGGCAGGGCCGCTGGAAAAATGACCTTCTTCATGGTTTCGGATTGCGTTGCACCAAGAGCCAGGGAACCGTCCCTCATGGTCTGGGGTACCGCATTGATAACATCGTCTGACAGCGACGACACGAACGGAACAATCATGATGCCCATAACCAGGCCGGCGGCCAGCGCACTCTGGGACGAGGCTTCCAGGCCAACCATCTGGGCAACATCGCGGATAAACGGAGCAACGGTCAGTGCGGCGAAAAAGCCATAAACCACGGTGGGAATGCCCGCCAGCATCTCCAGCACCGGCTTCGCTGTTGAACGCACCCGTTTGCTGGCGTATTCGGACAGGTAGATAGCAGACAGGAGGCCAATGGGTACCGCTACCAGAAGGGCAATGGCAGAAATCAGCAGCGTGCCGGTGAACAGCGGGATAACACCAAAGGCACCTTCAGAACCGACCTGATCGGCACGCAGGGCAGTCTGGGGACTCCAACTGGTACTGAACAGAAATTCAGAGATTGGCACCCGATTAAAGAAGCGTACTGTCTCAAAAATAACCGAAAACACGATGCCGGCGGTGGTCAACACCGCCAATGCCGCACAAACAAAGAAGATGCGGCGAAGAGTAGTCTCTACGTTTATTCTGGCGTTGATATGAGGTGAAACACGGGTCCACGCAAAACCGGCACCGGCCAGGGCGACAAGCAGAACCAGAGCCGCTTTGAAGTTTTCACTTTGGCTCTCCATGGCTTCCAGCACCGACGCGGCACCGACAATATGCTCTGGCACAAATTCAGGGTTGAGCTTACCGGCAGCTACGTTGCTGATCTGGGAGAGAATCAGGCTGGCCTGACCAGGGGATTCCGGCCATGTATCCGGGGGCAATGTGGCAATAACGATGCCCTGGATAACCCTGTCTTCGAAACCGGCCCAGGCCGCCAGCACAATCAACGCGGGAATGGCACACCAGAGTGCTGCACGTGCCGCGTAGTAGAAAGGAAGAGCCTTGAGATTCCGGATGCCTCCAAGAGGTGCCGCCACCGCACGGGATCGCATATAGGCGAGGCCGTAGGCAACCACTGCAAGAACCAGAACCAGGGGCAAAAGGTTAGCCGTCTGCATAACAGTCTCTGTATTAATGGCTTTTAGTAATCTGGGCGTCTATTTTGCCAGCTAGCCGAACAAAAATATTCATTCCAATGTAACAAAGAAACGCGGACCCGATGGCCCGCGTTCCCCTTTCATCATCCCTGACGTTCCCTGAGCGAGCCTTACAGCTCTTTACCAGTCATTGGCTCCAGGTCTTTCACTCGCTTGGCGATCCTCATGCGCTGGTCACGGGGGAGCGGGATAAGGCCTACATCGACGAGGTAGCCGTTGTCACCCCAGGCACCTTCACTGGTGAACTCGGCGACGTATTCCTCGATACCCGGAACAACACCCACGTGCGCATTCTTGATGTAGAACCACAGTGAGCGGGCAACCGGGTAGTCTTCGCTGGAGATGGCTTCCGGAGTCGGCTCAACGCCATTGACGCTGGCAGCCTGGATCTGGCCAGTGTTTTCCATCAGGAAGCTGTAACCGAAGATACCCAGTGTTTCCGGATCCTGGGCCAGGCGCTGAACGATCAGGTTGTCGTTTTCGCCGGCTTCAATGAACGGGCCGTCTTCACGCATGGCGTGACAAACGGATTTCATATCGCTCTTGTCCATCTTCTTGATGAAATCGTACTGTTTGCAGCCGCCCTGCATGGCGATTTCAACAAAGGCGTCGCGGGTACCGGACGTCGGAGGCGGGCCCATTACGCTGATTTCAAAGTCTGGCAGGCTGGAGTCGATATCGCTCCAGTTCATGTAGGGGTTGGCAACCAGTTCCTCACCACCGTCCGGGTTCGGCACTTCCTTGGCCAGTGCCAGGAATACCTGTTCCAGAGTCAGGTCAAACTTTTCCGCATCCCTGGAGTTGGCGATTACGATACCATCGGCACCAATGCGCACTTCGGTGATCTTCTCGACGCCGTTGGACTGGCAGTTTTCAAATTCGCCCGGCTTCATACGACGGGAAGCGTTGGTGATGTCAGGGTGCTGGGTGCCAACACCTTCACAGAACAGCTTCAGGCCGCCGCCGGAACCGGTAGACTCAAGCTTTGGAGTCGGGAAGTCGGTGTTACGACCAAAACGCTCGGCAACCACGGTGGCGAACGGGTAAACAGTGGAGGAACCGACAATGTTGATAGTGTCGCGAGCCATGGCAGGAGTCGACACGGCTGCAATGCTGCCTGCCAGCGCCACGGTTGTAAGGGCTGTTTTTAGTTTGATCACGTTGAGTCTCCATTTGTCACTTTGACTTTATTTACGGGTTTGCTTCACCGATGTGTGAACAATAAAGGCCGTCTGTGACAACTTTGTTACAGCCAACGAAATATAGAACAGCTCGCTCAATTTTTCTTGCAGACGCCGCGAAGGCCGCTACCATGCGGGGTACTAAAACAATTCCGGACCAGAAAGGTTAATCCATGACAGCGCTCGATGACGACAAACCCACACCCCGTGGCGAACTGATTATCCAGGTAATCCCCCTGCCCTCAGATACCAACCCCAATGGCGATGTATTTGCCGGTTGGCTGGTCAAACAGATGGACATTGCTGCTGCCACCATGGCCGGACGCATTTCCCAGGGACGCAACGCGACGGTCGCCATGGACAGAATGGAGTTTCTTTCTCCCCTGCGGGTCGGCTCCCAGGTGGGCTGCTATGGTGAGCTAATGGAAGTGGGCCGCAGTTCGATGAAAATTAATATCGAAGTCTGGACCCTGGACCGCGCTGCAAAAACACCCCGCAAGGTAACGGAGGGGCTGTTCGTCTACGTTGCTATCGACGAGCACGGCCGTATAAGGGAAGTGCCGGATCAGTAACACTGGACTATTCTGGTCAGACAGGCTTGAGCCCGGCTAGCCAATTGCCGAGGTGCAGAGCAGCCAGAACAGGAACTTTCGGAGTGCTCTCATGCTGAGGTTTTTCAGGATTGCAGATGGTCTGATCCGCGAAATGGGCAGTTCACCGGAGAATCCGGCGGCCCGGCTGAAACAGGCGGACTGGATTGACGCCTGCGAACCCGATGAATCCGAACGACAGATACTCCAGGAACTTCTGAAAACCGACATTCCGGAGTTTGATGACGTTGAGGAGATCGAGGCATCAGCACGCTGCTTTGTGGACCAGGCCGGTGTGCACGTCCATTCGCTTTTCCTGAATCTTGCCGACGGCCGCCATAATACGGTATCGGTTGCCTTCATACTGCAGAAGAGCCGCCTGATCACCATTCGCGAAAGTGAACTGGCGGATTTCCGCTTGCTCAGAATGCGCGCGCGCCGGGGTCAGGTCGAGGCACAGAGCGTGGCCGAAATGCTGGTCACGCTGCTGGAACAGAAAGTGGAAAACCATGCCGACGGGCTTGAGGACCTGCACCGACAGCTGGAAGATGTCAGCTACCTGGTGCTTGAAGACGAGGAAGCCGAGCTGGACGAGGCCATCAATCGCCTGGCCAGGCTGGAAGACAGTAACGGCAAGACCCGGCTGTGCCTGATGGACACCCAGCGCAACATCTCGTTTCTGCTCCGTCACCTGAACAAGGACGGCGAACAACTGGAGACTCTCCGGGAAATCAACCGCGACATCGAAACCCTGATGTCCCACACCACCTTCCTGTTCGACAAGATCAACTTCCTGATGGATTCCACCCAGGGCTTCATCAACATTGAGCAGAATCAGATCATCAAGACTTTCTCGATTGCTGCGGTGGTGTTTCTGCCACCTACACTGATTGCCAGCATCTACGGTATGAACTTCGAGTACATGCCGGAACTCGAGTGGCTCTGGGGTTATCCGGGGGCGATTGTGCTGATGGTATCCGCCGGGTTTGCGCCTTACTGGTACTTCAAGCGCAAGGGCTGGCTCTAGCTTTTTTTGTGTGTGGTGGAGGCAGGTATCGGGTAG
>CAZFPG010000162.1:0-7414 GCA_964521055.1 uncultured Marinobacter sp. | reverse complement strand
AATTCTGGCCAACACAATCAGATAATTCGAACATGCACACAGCCATTACCATAGACGCCCTCAAAGTCCTCGATGCCATCGACCGCAAAGGCAGCTTTGCCGGCGCCGCCAACGAACTCTTCCGCGTCCCGTCCGCCATCAGCTACACCGTCCAGAAACTCGAAGAAGACCTCAACGTCGCCATCTTCGACCGCACCGGACACCGCGCCGCCCTCACTCCGGCCGGACGCTACCTGCTGGAAGAAGGCCGCACACTGCTGGAGGCGGCGGAAAACCTGGCCCACACCACCCGCCAGGTTGCACAGGGCTGGGAAACGAGACTGCGAATCGGATTCAACTCGCTGCTGCCGGCCGAATGCCTCTTTCCCGCCGTGAAAGAGTTCTACGAGCTTGGCGTACCAGTGGAAGTGCAATTGGTGGAGGAAGTCTTTGCGGGTTCCTGGGATGCCCTGCAGAGCCGACGGATAGACCTTGTTGTCGGCGCTGATCAGATAAGCAAGCCGGCTGGCTCATTTACCACCAGCCCACTGGGGGAAATGCGATTTGTTTATGCCGTGGCGCCCGACCATCCACTGGCTACAACCACTCAGCCGTTGACCGAGGACGACATTGCCCCCTTCCCCGCCGCCGTGGCCGCCGACACCTCTCGAACACTACCACCGGGCCATGCAGGTATCTTTCGCCGCCAGAGAACCCTTACGGTCGCGAACATCGACCAGAAAATCGCCATCCAGCAGCAAGGACTTGCAGTCGGCTGGCTACCGGAGGCCCGCGTGCGGGAGCAACTGGCCAAAGGCACCCTGATTGCCGTTGACGTCCACGAGCCCCGACAACGCCTCATGCTCCACCTCGCCAGGCACTCTGAAGACCAGGGCAAGGCGCTGATGTGGTTCTGGGAGAAACTTGGGAAGTCCCCCGCCATTGCCGCCTGGCTGGAAGCCTGAATCCACACCTTTTCCGTTCTGGCCCCGGAACTGGCGGGTCTCAGGCAAAACAGCCAAGGGATTTACCGCCCATTCGTTTATACTGCCCCGACGCAAGAACCTGTGAACGGAGCCCAAACCATGCGGCAGCTGTCTGAGCTGGATGCCTCATTCCTCTATCTGGAATCGGAAACTGCCCCGATGCACATCGGAGGGATTTACCTCTTCGATGCCCGGGAAAGGGAAAACCCGCTGGCATTCAGCACCTTTGTGGCCTATCTGCGGAGCCGACTTCACGTTGTGCCGCTATTTCGCCAGCGGCTCAAGGAAATTCCCCTCAGGCTTGGGCGCCCCTACTGGATAGACGATCCCGATTTCAGCATCGAACGGCATCTGGCCTACGTGAATCTTGGTGACCACGGCCAGCTGGGAAGCCTGATGGGGCTCGCCTCCCGAATCCTGGAAGAACCACTGAAACGTGACCGTCCACTCTGGCACATCACCTTTGTTGACGGCTTTCAACTGGATGAGAATGATCCCGACAGTAAAAGCTTTGCGCTGATCGTCAAACTGCACCATGCCGCCATTGATGCTTTCAGCGGAGAGGAAATCATTGGCAAGTTGCTCGAGTACACGCCAAAAGCCCGCGTAATAGAAGCTCCCCGGCCGTGGACCCCCCAGCCGGGACCTTCGGAAGAGCGGGTTATTCTCCAGGCCGGGGCCAACTTGCTGCGCAAGCCTCTGCAGGTAACATCCCTTGCCGTCAGTGCGGCCGAGGCCGCAGCCCGGGGGCTGATCCAGAGGCAGATGCGGAAGCTGCCAGTACCGTTTCCACTATTTTCCGCCCCCCACAGCCCGTTTAATCGGCAGATCACTGCCAACCGCCAGATCGTTTCCACCAGCCTCGACCTGTCACGGCTCAAAGCCATCAAGGCCACCCTGGGAAATGTCACATTAAACGATGTAGTGCTCGGCCTTTGCGCAGAAACCCTGAATCGATACCTGTCCACCCACGACGTGAAAACAGATCGCTCCCTGGTTGCCATGACCCCCATTTCGGTTCGCTCCAGCAGCCTGCGAAAGGCAACCGGAAACCAGATGTCGGCCATGTTGCTGGACCTGGCGACCAATGAACCGAATCCCGCAAAGCGGATCCATCGCATCCACTGGAATGCAGTGGAATCCGAACCATACCGGGAAGCTATTGCTGCGGACCGCCTGACGGAGCTGCTGCCTTCCACCATGCTGGCGCTCTCGGCAAGGCTTTATTCGGAGCTTCAGATTGCCCAGCGGTACCAGCCTGTATTCAATCTGCCCATCACCAACGTGCCGGGCCCACAGGCTCCCCTGTACCTGCAGGGTGCCCAGCTGGTGCGGCAGTTCAACTCCGCACCACTGTTTGATGGCCTGGGACTTGTTATCGTGGCAGTCAGTTACCAGGGCAGGCTCACCGTGAATTTCACGCTGTGCCCGGATGTGGTAGCTGACGGCGACTCGCTGACGGGCCTGCTGGAAGAAAGCCTGTCAGCTATTGAGGCGGCAGCAACGGACCTTACACCGGAGGACGAGGAACCGGACTACGGGCTGGAGTATCATAAGACCCTGACGGACGAGGCCCTCACCGTTATGGAAGGCGCGCTAAGAAAGGTATTCAAAAACTTCCGGCATTAGCGGCCGACAGGACATACAGGGGCAGCTTCAGAACCACCCCGGAGGCGTTACTCGAACGCCCAGCGCAGGAAGCTGCGGCGCTCTTCCTCACTGGCTTCACCCCAGAGCGTCTTGAGCTCTTCCAGGGTACCTTCATCTTCCGCACTGCCGGATTCGCCACTGCCGGAGCCTACCGGTGCACGAGCAACGGGTGATTCCGTGTCAGAGCGCCCATCCCAGGCACTGGCGCTGGCTACGACATCACCGGATGCGTTGACAATATCGGCGGAAAAGTCTGCGACAAAATCCTCGGCCTCGGCCCTGGTCGCAGGGGCTTCAAAACTGAAACGATAGGTCTCGCCTGACTGGGCATCGACAGTCACCGCCTGCGGAGCTGTTTCAACCACATGGACCTTCGACTCACCATTACGGACGACACCGCTTTTCGCCCAGATGGTCTTGTAGGTGAATACCACCTGGTTTTTACCAGGAAGCAGTTCGTAATCCAACGCCAGGTCGTCCATCAGGAAGTTCGTCAGCCTGAGGCCATTCACCTGCTGCACCTCAACCTCACTGGGAGCCTTCAGCACTGCTGTCTGTGAGGCATCGGCATCCCCATCCCAGGTTTTGACATTGCTCATGGTGGAGCTGCAACCGGCAAGTACGAACAATGCAACGAAGGCTACTGCCTGGTAGCGGGCTTTCTTGAAAAAGGCCAGAACGTGATAGATACTCATGCTATATCCTTGTGCTGTTCACCGGTAATGCCCGGTGGATGGTCACCTGTGGTTGAAAAGCATTTTGAAGAGTGGCGGTGCCAAGAGCAAGGCATACCGCCTGTTTACAGCAACCCGATGACACTTCGGTTACGTAAACGCGGCCATGGCCGGACCGATAAATGTAAAAAAATGTTGAATTCGGCAGGAATTGATTTAATTTTAGACAATCGGCGAACAAAACATTCCACTGCCCGTCACGAAAAAAACCATAAAGGGCTCAGGAGAAAACATGGATACCCAACGTCGGTCCGGAGAAAACGGTCCCGCACCGTTCCGAAGCAGTCGATTCTTCTGCGTCGGAAGCAAGTGGTATTTCACCACCCGGGAGGGTTTTGACAGCGGCCCGTTCGCTTCCCGCCAACGCGCAGAAACCGGCCTGAGGCGTTTTCTGCATGTTGTCCGGCTTTTGCCGGAAGAACAACAGATTCACTGAGCTGGTTCCGTCCCGCATCAGTGCCGGGTTCAGACAATGACCGGTAGCAACCACCGGTCAATGGCGAACAGGCACGCCAGTGCCATAAACCCTGCAACCACATCGTCCACCATAATGCCGAGCCCACCGGGCATATACTGATCCAGCCAACTGATGGGCCAGGGCTTGACCACATCGAAAAGGCGGAACAGCGTGAACGCCATCAGAATGCCGTAGATCGTATTTGGAAACAGCGCCAGCGCAATCCACATGCCCACGAACTCGTCCCAGACAATGCCGCCATGATCGTGAACCTTGAGATCTTCCGCGGTCTTTCCACAAAGCCATATTCCAGCCAGAAAGGCGAGCAGCACGACAATCCAGTAGGCGACAGGGGGCAACCAGGAAAAGCCGAACCAGACCGGTATTGCGGCCAGACTACCCCAGGTACCGGGTGCCCGGGCCGTCGCTCCGCTCCCGAACCCGAATGCCAGCAAGTGCACCGGATTGCGCAGAAAGCCAGGAGGCAACAGGGCCTCGGGGATTTCCGGCTCCTGAAGGTTGTTGTCGCTGCTCATAATTCAGTTCCTGAAATGGTCGTAGCCACCTGTATCGAGGATTTCTGACTGACCATTGCGCTGAATGGTAATGCCTTCTCCCTTCTTAAGCTCACCGATGACGGTCAACTGGCTGCGAATATCATCCGACAGACCCTCCCAGGCTCTCGGGCTTATGGTAATGCATAGCTCATAATCATCACCGGCGTTCAGTGCCAGCCTGATCGCATCTCCGCCGGCAAGGCGTATCAATGGCGCGGACAGCGGCAGCCTGGCGACATCAATCCGGGCAGCAACTCCGGACGCCTCAAGGATATGCCCCAGGTCTGCCACCAGCCCATCGGATATGTCCACTGCGGCGGAGGCAGATCCTCGCAGGGCAGTGCCGAGGCTCAGCCTTGGCAACGGGGAATGGTATCTGGCCAGAACTGCTCGCTCATCAGGCCCGGGATTCTCGCTATCGAGATAATTCAACGCGGCTCCCGCTTCACCCAGAGTGCCGGAAACACAGACGTAATCCCCAACGTTTGCGCCGGAGCGTCGAATCGCCTGCCCTTTGGGTACCGTACCATGAACCTGAAGGCTGAGGGTCAGTGGCCCCCGAGTGGTATCTCCACCGGCCAGTGACAGACCAAAATGCGAAGCGGCACTCGCCAACCCCCGGGCGTACGCGTGCAGCCAGTCGGGATTGGCCGCGGGGAGGGTTAAAGCAAGGGTAAAGCAAACCGGGTCGGCGCCCATGGCCGCAAGGTCGCTCGCGGCGACGGCAAGGCTTCGCCAGCCCAGTTTTTCGGGGTCATAGTTGCGAGGAAAGTGGACGCCTTCAACCAGCGCATCTACGGAGAAAACAAGATCCCTGCCGGGTTCAATTCGCTGTATCGCGCAGTCATCACCCGGCCCCAGCAGAACCGCAGCGGTGTTTCCCGCCTCGGCGATAGGAAAGAAATAACGGCGGATTAGCTCGAATTCACCCATCACTCAACGCGGCCGTATCTCGGCCAGACGCAGGCGATGGCTCAACTTGTCCAACAGGCTGTTAACAAATTTGTGGCCTTCAGTGCCGCCAAACTTCTTGGCCATCTCGATCCCTTCATTGATCACCACCTTGTAGGGAACGTCCAGCCGGTATTTAAGCTCATAGGTGCCCAGGCGCACGATGGCCAGCTCGATCGCATCCACTTCATGGATCGGGCGATCAAGGAATGGCTCCAGCAAACGGTCTAGCTCGGCCTGCTCCCTGTGAACGCCCCGCAGGAGGTCACGGAAGTAAACGGTGTCTACCTTCGACATGTCATTATCAACAATAAACTCGGACTCAATGTCGGTAATCGAGCTCTTGCTGAAGTGGCGCTGATACAGTCCCTGCATGGCCAGGGCCCGGGCCCTGCGCCTGTCACCGGCCTTGGGCTGGCCTGCAGGGGCCGGTTGCGCGGTATGGTCTTCCGGTGCGCTCATCATTCACCCAGCTTTTTGAAGAGGCTGACCATTTCCAGCGCGGTAATCGCCGCTTCCGCGCCCTTGTTGCCAGCCTTGGTGCCGGCACGTTCAATCGCCTGCTCGATTGAATCGACCGTCAGTACACCAAAAGTCACCGGCACATCGGTCTCGAGGCTGACGGCACCCAAGCCACTGGAGGCTTCTCCGGCCACATACTCGAAATGGGGCGTACCACCGCGAATAACCGCACCGAGCGCGATAATGGCATCATGGTTGCCCGTCTCGGCAACACGCTTGACCGCCAGCGGCATCTCATAGGCACCAGGCACCCGAACAATGGTAATGTCGGCATCCGCAATGCCATGGCGACGCAGGGTATCAATCGCACCCTCAACCAGGCTTTCCACCACAAAACCGTTAAAACGCCCTACCACCAATGCGTAGTTTCCGCTGCAGTGAGTAAAGTCACCTTCAATTACTTTGATATCTGCCATGCATGGCTCCTTCATTGGCAGCACCACTCTTGTGGTGCGACGCTGCCGGGGTTCATCATTCAGGGGTGTAGGGCACGTATTCCACTACTTCGAGCTCAAAACCGGAAATTGCAGAAAATTTGATGGGGGGGCTCAACAGCCGCATTTTTCCAACACCAAGGTCCCGCAGGATCTGTGAACCGGTGCCCACCGTGAAATAGACACCAGAGCTACCCTTGCCCGCTGACTTATTGTCCTGTTCGAAAAATTCGTGGATACGATCTTCAAGATTGTAACTGTCTTCGGCACTGTTAAGCAGCACCACTACGCCACGACCCTCCTCGGCAACCCTCTCGAGGGCGTGATGGAGCGGCCAGCTACGGGAATCGGCGCGACGTGCGCCAAGCAGATCCCTCAGAGTGTCGGTAATATGTACCCGCACCAGTACCGGATCGTTAGCGGAGATTTCACCCATCACCATGGCCAGGTGGGTCGAGCCCTGGATATTGTCCCGATAGGTGCGCAGGTTGAATACGCCGTATTCGGTGTCCAGATCGTACTGCTCCACACACTCGATAGTGCGCTCGTTCAGAGTGCGATAATGAATCAGATCGGCAATGGTCCCGATTTTCAGGCCGTGAACCTCGGCGAACTTTTCCAGGTCCTCACGGCGGGCCATGGAACCGTCGTCATTCATGATTTCGCAGATCACACCAGCAGGCTCGCAACCAGCGAGGGCCGCCAGATCGCATGATGCCTCGGTATGGCCGGCACGGCTGAGAACACCGCCCGGGTCCGACATCAGCGGAAAAATATGCCCTGGCTGCACCAGATCCGCTGCTGTGGCATTGCGGGCGACCGCAGCCTGGACTGTACGGGCACGGTCCGCAGCGGAAATACCGGTGGTGACCCCCTCGGTTGCCTCAATGGACAGCGTAAACTTGGTGCCAAAGCCGGAGGCATTCTGCTGCACCATCAACGGCAGGCCAAGCTGCTCGCATCGTTGGCGGGTCATGGGCATGCAGATCAGTCCACGACCGAACCGCGCCATGAAGTTGATGGCTTCCGGCGTGCAGTGCTCCGCGGCCATCACCAGATCGCCTTCATTCTCGCGGTCTTCATCGTCCATCAGGATAACCATCTTACCCTGACGAATGTCTGCAATTATGTCTTCAATGCTGTT
>CAZFPG010000161.1:0-7529 GCA_964521055.1 uncultured Marinobacter sp. | reverse complement strand
GGACTACCGCGAGCCCCTGGAACTGAATTCCCCCGCACGTCCCCACATACGCCTGCAGATACAGATCAGCCTGTTTGGTGACGACGACCGCCTGATTGTGGCCAAAGACGTTACCCGCCTCTACCAGCTGGAACAAATGAGACGTGATTTTGTGGGCAACGTATCCCATGAAATGAGAACGCCGCTGACGGTCATCAGCGGCTATCTGGAAACCCTGGTGGACAACGCCGATGACCTGCCCCCAAAGTGGCGGAGAGCGATCAATACCATGGCCCAGCAATCCTCCCGCATGGAAGCGCTGATTACCGACCTGATATTGTTGTCAAAGATCGAAACCGGTGAACAGACCATCAGCGATGCGGTAATGGACGTCGAGGCAATGATCAACCAGATCTGCCACGACGCCAGGGCCCTGAGCGGTGAAAAAGGCCACGAGATCACCATCAACATCTCGGAACGCCACCTGCTCAGGGGCGACGAGAGCCAGCTGCGCAGCGCCTTTTCCAACCTGATTTTCAATGCAGTGAAATACACTCCGGCAGGCGGGCAGATTACCGTTGCCTGGAACACGGACCGCGAGGGTGCGCACCTGTCGGTGAAAGATACCGGAATCGGCATTGACCCGGTCCACATTCCCCGACTCACGGAGCGCTTCTACCGGGCTGATCCGAGCCGGCACAAGGAAACCGGGGGCACTGGCCTGGGGCTGGCAATTGTAAAACACGTTCTGCTGAACCATGACGGCCGGCTTGAGATCCGCAGCCGTATCGGCGATGGCAGCGAGTTTATCTGTCACTTTCCCCGGGAGCGACTGGCGGAAAAACTCCCTGAAACCGCTTCCTGACCGGTCCCCTTACGGCCTTAACCCCCACTTCTGAAGCGGGCAATAAAGCGGGACAGGTCCTCAAGTTTCTGGGGGTCTTCGTCGACAAAGCGGATGGTGACGCTGACAAAATCCGTATCCTGCCGCTTCTCAACCGCCTGTAACTGATGAACATAGCCATTTAACCGCGCCACCTGGCCTTCGGCCACCTCGATGTCCACCACTGCCTGGTCGAGGATTCCGGGGAACTGCTGGTCCCTTTTGGCAATAACCCGCACTTCCGTAAGGGTAATATCCTTTATGACCGAGCGCAGGGTGCTATCCGAAAAGCGGACCGAAGCCACACTCATGGCCGGCCGGCCTGTAGCGGTGGGCGTAGTGGCCGGCTTTCCCGCCCGGGCTGGCGCGGCGGGCGCCGGTTCCCGCTTCTGGGTCAGCAGGGTGGCGGACTCCTTGAAGGCATCAGCGGGGCCGCCCATGCTCTTCCCACTGCGATCCATGGCATCCTTCAGCCGCCGCCCCATTACCTTGATGATCTTGTTGCTCAGACCCTCCGGGCTGAAGGGCTTGCCCAGGTATTCGGATACCCCGCCCTTGACCGCCTCCACCACATGATCCTTGTCACCGCGGCTGGTAATCATAATGAACGGCACTTTCTCGTACTGGGGCTGCTGGCGCATCCATTGCAGCAGTTCGAGGCCGGACATCTCCGGCATTTCCCAGTCACACAGGATCAGGTCGAACACAGTGCGCGACATTAATGACTGGGCCCTGCGCCCGTTCTGTGCGTCGGTGGTTTCGATCACCGGGAAACGCTGGCGTATTGTCCGTTTAACCAGATCCCTAACAAAACTGGCATCATCCACCACCAGCGCCTTCAGCGTTGCCATGATTCGGGCCTTTTCCTGAAATAGTTTGTCGTTTATACGCCCAAACTATAGAACAAGCCGTTACCCGGGAATAGGCAGGCTACAAAAAGACGACATACCCATGGAGGCCGGAAACCCCAGGTTAAAGAATTGTCACCGAAAGCCGCCCACAACGGTATTTCAGAGCACGGAAAACAGGCTACCATGAGCCTGGAACATCCACCCCAGACCGAGGTTCAGCGTGCCGACCATATTCTCAGGGACTTTTGCAGGCAAACGGACAATCCGCCACTTTTCAATCGCGGGACTATTGGCATTGGGAAGCCTTCCCGGTGTGGCCTACAGCGACACCGAGGAGGATTTTCACCAGTGTATTGACCGGCTGGAAGGCCAGGCGATTGATGCCGGCGTCTCCTCGCAAACCGCCACGAAAGTACTGGCAAGCGCAGAGTACCTGGACCGGGTTATCGAACTGGACCGGCGGCAGCCGGAGTTTACCACTACCTTTGCCGACTACCTGAATCGCAGGGTAAACGACGAGAGAGTCAGCAAGGGCCGGGATCTGCTCCAGGAACATCGGGAACTGCTCGAGCGTGTTACCCGCGAAACCGGCGTGCCGGCCCCCTACCTGATTGCCTTCTGGGGCCTGGAAACCAACTTTGGGGCTTACTTTGGCAAGATGCCGGTACCGAGCTCCCTCGCCACCCTGGCCTGCGACCAGCGCCGCAGCAAGTTCTTTACCGAGCAACTGATTGCCGCACTGCAAATCATAGATGAAGGATCCATTGCACCGGAACAGATGGAAGGCTCCTGGGCCGGCGCCATGGGGCACGTGCAGTTCATGCCCACGGTCTTCCTCCGTCATGCGGTGGACGGCGATGGTGACGGCAAACGGGACCTGTGGAACAGCCTCCCGGATGCCATGATGTCAGCGGGCAACTTCCTGGAGGATCTGGGCTGGGACGGGGACTACCGCTGGGGAAGAGAGGTTCTTCTGCCGGACAATTTCGATTATGAGCTGGCGGACGGGCGCAGGCTTACCCTTGAAGAATGGCGGAAACTGGGGGTCACAGACGCTTTTGGCAACAAGCTGGCGGATGAACCCATCAAGGCTTCCCTGGTGGTCCCCTCCGGCCATCGTGGCCCGGCCTTTCTGGCCTACAGGAATTTTGGCGTAATCATGGGCTGGAACCGCTCGGAGTTTTACGCTATCGCGGTAGGACACCTGGCGGACCGGATTGCCGGTGCCGGAGAATTGCAGAATCCGCCACCGGAAGATCTACCGGCGATGTCCCGGGACAATATTCTCGCTATTCAGGAAGCATTGAACGATGAAGGCTTCGACACCGGTGAACCGGATGGTATTATGGGGCCCAATACCCGATCCGCCATCCGCAACTATCAGGCTGACAACGGTCTGGTGGCAGACGGCTATCCTGGTGAGACGGTTCTGGAATCGCTTGGTATAACACTCTGACCTGGTCGTACCCCGTGATCCAAAAGCCTTTTCCACGCATAATACCTGTCGGATTTCACTGACAAGGCTTTATTAGCGATGGACTCGATAACCCAGGCCGCATTGGGCGCCTCCCTGGCGGGCGCGGTTGCCGGAAAGACCCTTGGCCGATCAGCACTGCTGATCGGTGCAGCCCTGGGCACCCTGCCGGACCTTGACGTGGTTATCGACTACGGCACCGCAGTGGCCAACTTTACCCAGCACCGGGGCTTCAGCCACTCACTGCTTATTCTGTTTCTGCTATCGCTTGTCATCGCCTATGCCCTGCACCGGTGGCGGCCGGTGATAAGCTACAGGCGCTGGCTTGCGGTCACAGCCCTGATATTGCTGACACACCCGTTGCTGGACGCTTTCACCACCTACGGTACCCAGCTGTTCTGGCCCTTTGGCCCGCCGGTTGCCATCCACAGTATCTTTATTATCGATCCCCTTTACACCCTGCCCCTGCTGGCTGGCATAATCGCCTTTCTGTTCCGCGGGCCGAGTACCAGAGCCGTCATGGCGGGCCTGGTGTTATCGTCGCTATATCTTGGTTGGAGCGTCACTGCCCAGCAGCTCATTTCCGACCGTGTCGAGCCGGCCCTGGCACAGGAAGGCCTTGAGAACGCCCCCAGGATGGTCCAGCCAATGCCATTCAACACGGTATTGTGGCGGGTCACCGTTATGGGTGAGAACCGGCGGGTGGAAATCGTCACCGGATTTCTGGACGGCGACGGGCCGGTCACCCTGGAAAACTTCCCCCGCGATCCCGATCTGGCCAAGGCGGCAGCCTCTCTCGAAGAGGGCCGGCGTCTGGAATGGTTTACCGATGGTTTCCTGCATTACGAACGCACTAACGGCAAGCTGACAGCGACGGACATCCGCCTCGGCATCCCCGGCGCCCATCCGTTTACCTTCATTCTGGCCAGTGACAATGGCGACGGGATGAGACCCGAGCCCAGCTCCCGCCTGGAGCGCCCGGCTGTTGCGGGTGAGCTTCCGGGTGTATTGTGGAGCCGGATGACCGGCTCTGCCGAGGTTCTATGCCTGGCCAGCCTGACCCTGCCACCACCAGGAGAGGGCTGTAACTGAGCATGCGCCTGGATTATTTCATAGCCAACGCCACAACCCTGTCGCGCCGGGATGCGAAGAAGACCATCAGTGCTGGCCTGGTGAAGGTGGACGGTAAGACCTGCCGCAAAGCCGGCACACTGGTGGCACCCGGGTCCGGAATCACCCTTGAAGGACAGCCCCTTACGCTACCGGGCGAGCGCTACCTGATGCTTCACAAGCCCGAAGGCATCATCAGTGCCACCACAGACAGCCAACAACCGACCGCCCTGGATCTTTTGCCCGCCGGCGAAAGGCAGGGGCTGCATATCGCCGGGCGGCTGGATGCTGATACCACCGGTCTGTTGCTGCTCACCACCGACGGCCAATGGTCCCACAGAGTAACGTCGCCCCGGGTCCATTGCCCCAAGACCTACAGGGTAACCCTTAGCGAACCCATCAATGCTGCAGCCATTGCCCTTCTGGAACAGGGTGTGGAACTGCGTAACGAATCCAGGCCCACTTCACCCGCCAGGGTACACAGGCTGGACGACCGGCTGATAGACCTGACCATTTCAGAGGGGCGGTATCATCAGGTAAGGCGGATGCTGGCCGCAGTGGGTAATCATGTGGACGGCCTGCATCGATGGCGGATCGGGAAGATCGTGCTGGACCCGGCACTGGCACCGGGGCAATACCGCGAGCTGAGTGTTGATGAAGTGAACTGCCTGGCCTGATCAGGTTCGTTCGAACCGCTGGGCCTTGAGGTTCTTGCGAACGGAGCCCGCCTCGAAGACCTCTCCGTTCATGGCAATATAGACACCATGGGGTAACAGCCTGACTGCCGCCCAGGCAAAACCGATGTTGAAAACCGCGTCGCTGCGACGCATGCGGGCCGGCTGCATGGCACCGGTAAGTACAATGGTCTTACCCTTTACTGATAGCAGTGCTCGCGCCGTTTCGGTCATGGTGTCGGTACCATGGGTGATGAGAACGTGTTCTGCGGAACAACGGCTGACAGCGCGCCTGACCGCCTCGCGATCTTCGTCCATCATCTCCAGGCTGTCCTTTCGCATCAGGCCGGAAACTGAAAATCCGTCACGGATATTGGATTCCGCAAGCAGTTCTCCCACCAGGCTGTCTCCGATCTCAAACTCACTGTTGGCATCAAAGTACACCTTGTCGATGGTGCCGCCGGTGGTGAATATTTCGATCATTGGCTAAAGGTCCTGAATGTGTCGACGTCAGTTCACGCTGACCGAGGTGCTGTCAGAGGACGCATAGGCTGCGTTCTTTTTACGTTCGTACGCCCGCGCCGCTGCCGCAACGCTGCCGCCAGCCCCGGTGGCCAGCCAGCGCTTGATCCGCCCGGCATCCCCCATGGGTGACCGCGTGCCCAGGGAATCCAGCAGCACGGTTACTACGGGACGACCATCCATTTCCGAGAGCATGACCAGGCAGCGCCCCGCCTCGGACAGGTAGCCGGTCTTGCTGATCCCGACCCCCCAGCTCTCGCGATGCACCAGACTATTGGTGTTGCCGAATGCGAGGCGGTAACGGGGCTGTCGAAAGTGCCCTGTGAAGTAACGCGTGGTGGAATATTCCCGAATCTGGGGATACTCGGCGGAGGCCCTGACCAGGCGCACCAGATCAGCCGCTGTGGAACGATTATTAACCGAAAGCCCGGTAGGATCCACAAAGGTGGTGTTCATCATGCCCAGCTCGCGGGCCTTTGCGTTCATCGCCTCAACAAAGGCCTCAAAGCCCCCCGGATGGTGACTGGCCAGGGTATAGGCGGCAAAATTTTCCGATGACATCAACGCGATCCGGAGAACATCGGCCCGCCTCAGCTCAGACCCCTTGCGAATACGGGTGTAGGCATTTGCCGGCGCCGGGACATGGCGCTCCCTGAATTCCAGCCACTCCGTCAACGGCTCTCCGGACTCAATCACCACCAGTGCCGTCATCAGTTTGGTGATAGAGGCGATGGGCACCGGGCGGTCGGCATTCTTGCCATACACCAGCCCGTCTGCATCAGCGTATGCCACCGCAGCGTTGACCGAAGCCAGTTGCAACTCGGCACGTTCCTGCTCAGGCGTTTCATGAGCAACAGCAGGCGACAGCTTTACAAGCAACAGCACTGCCAATGCCATTAAACCGGCCGCTCGGATCATCATTTTAACCCTTCTTGTTGTTTGCCCGCACACGTTTGCCATGTCAATTCAGGTTACAACTATACCAGCCAAAACGTCCGCTGGCTCTGACCGGGGAAGGGAATAGCGTTACCACTTTTTCAGTTAATCCAATGCCGGTCACTCCGGACCCGGTCAGGGTTTATCCGTTACCGCCCCCTCCGAGGCCGAACCTACCGTTCTGGCATACTTGGCCAGTACACCCCTGGTAAATCTCGGGGCCGGCTCCGACCATGCTTTCCGGCGACGCTCCATCTCCTCTTCGGAGACATCCAGCTCAATACGGTTGGCCACGGCATCAATGGTGATGGTGTCACCGTTCTCGACCAGCGCCAGTGGCCCACCCTCGGCGGCTTCCGGCGTGATATGGCCAACCACGAAGCCGTGGCTGCCGCCGGAAAAACGACCATCAGTGATCAGCGCCACGTCGTTCCCGAGCCCCTTTCCCATAATTGCGGAAGTGGGTGTCAGCATTTCCCTCATGCCCGGACCGCCCTTCGGCCCCTCATAACGGATTACAAGGACATCGCCCGCCACCACTGTGCCATCCATGATCCGCTCCTGGGCCTCTTCCTCGGAGTGGAACACCCGGGCCCGACCGGTGAAATGGGTGCCCTCTTTGCCAGTGATCTTGGCCACCGCTCCCGTGGGCGCCAGGTTACCGTAGAGAATGCGCAGGTGGCTGTCCGCCTTGATGGGGCTGTCAAAGGCACGAATGATGTCCTGGCTTTCCGGATAGGGCGACACGTCCCTCAGATTGTCGGCCAGGGTCTGACCGGTTACGGTCATGCAGTCACCGTGCAGCAAGCCCTTGTCCAGCAGCATCTTCATCAGCGGCTGGATACCGCCAATCGCCACCAGCTCCGACATCATGTAATGGCCGCTGGGGCGCAGGTCCGCCAGTACGGGCACTCGCTTGCCAATCTCCACGAAATCGTCCAGAGCCAGTTCGACCCCCACTGTACTGGCCATACCCAGAAGGTGCAGCACCGCATTGGTGGACCCTCCCAGGGCAATCACCACGGTGATCGCGTTTTCAAAGGCTTCCCGGGTCATGATGTCCGAGGGTTTGATGTCCCTCTCCAGCAGGGTCATGATCG
>CAZFPG010000160.1:0-7574 GCA_964521055.1 uncultured Marinobacter sp. | reverse complement strand
TGTCGCCCCCGGGCCTCACGACTGGTACGAAGACTGGGCCGACAAAACCTGGGGCAAACGCGGCGACGACTACGAAGCCAAGAAGGAAGCCAATGCCCAGCGGCTGCTGGCCAAGCTGTACGAGAAGTTCCCGCACCTGGAGGGCAAGGTGGACTACTACGAGCTGTCCACACCGCTGTCCACCGATTATTTCTGCCGCTACAGCAAGGGTGAGATCTACGGCCTGAACCAC
Organism: uncultured Marinobacter sp.; assembly: GCA_964521055.1. GTDB lineage: Bacteria > Pseudomonadota > Gammaproteobacteria > Pseudomonadales > Oleiphilaceae > Marinobacter. The sequence goes on along the minus strand of CAZFPG010000160.1, from coordinate 7,342 downwards.
ACACCAAGCCGCTTCGAGCAGGACTGGCTTAAACCCAAGACCCGCATCCCCGGCCTGTACCTGAGCGGCCAGGATGTGATGACCTGCGGCGTGGCCGGGGCGATGATCGGCGGACTACTGGCCACGGTGGCGGTCAGTGGCCTGAAGGGGTTACCGCTGGCGAAGAGGATGTTTGTGGGATAACTCCGACGGCTACTCACAACACTCCAGAAGCCTTGTGGCGTGCTCCCGCAACGCATCCTTCAGGCCATCTGGCTTGAGGATGGTAAACCGGAACGGGAGCTGGGCCAGCCACCAGGCAAACCACTCGAAACTGTCGGTTTGTGTGGTCAGCAGCAGGCCGTCATCACGTTGCTCGAGTCCGTCCGCACAGGACGAGTGGAAATCAAACACGGCTGCGGCGGACTCACGGTCCGTGTGCAGCAACAGCGACACCTCATGGGTTCGGCCCCAGGACAGGAGACTCTCACTCAGGAAATCCGCCGCATCAAAATCCGGTGGCCGCTGGAAGGTGCTGTCCAGGAGGTGGACATTGCTGATGCGGTCCAGCCGGAACGAGCGCATGGCCTGCCGGAGGTGGCAAAACCCGGTGACATACCAACGCCCCTGGCGGAACACCAGCCCGTAGGGATCAACGCTGCGGTCCATGCCACCACGCTCCGGGGAGTGGTAGGTAAGCCCCACCGCACGCATCGCTTCCGTGGCAACGGTCAGGGTTTGCAGGGCCCGGTCGTCCAGGCTGGGTTCACCCCGGAGCAGGATCACCCGGGTGGTATCGCTGACACCACGTACCCGCTTTTTCAGGTTGGCCGGCATCACCCGTTCCAGTTTCGCCTGCACGCTGGCAATGGCCGGCGCCGCATCCGTCAGCCCCAGTTGCCGGGCAGCCAACAGCCCCAGGGACACCGCCAGGGTTTCTTCTTCGGTGAACATCATCGGTGGCAACTTGAAGCCCGCTACCAACCGGTAACCGCCGTAGCGACCCTGCTCTGTCATCACCGGAATGCCCAGGTCTTCAAGTACTGTGATGTAGCGCCGAATCGTCCGCCGGTCGACACCCAGCCGTTCCGCCAGTTCTGCGCCGCCGATCTGGCCGTGGGTCTGCAACAATTCCAGCACGGTTAACACACGGGTAGTGGGACCAGACATTGTCACCTTCCTCCTGCCAGCTTTTTTCGGCAATTTGCATTAATAAATGCATGGTCCCATTTATCTAGGACAGATATTCACCTATTTCCAGATTAATCTGATCTCGCAGTAACCCACACCTTCAAAAACTGGCTTGAAAAGGAGAGCAACATGTCAGAACTCACGTTTTACACCCACCCCATGTCCCGCGGCCGGGTTGTACGCTGGATGCTGGAAGAGGTCGGTGTTCCCTACACGGTAGAGACCATGGACTTCGGTCCGGACATGAAAACCCCGGAGTACCTTGCCATCAACCCCATGGGCAAGGTGCCTGCCATCAAACACGGCAATATCATCGTCACCGAAGTGGCGGCGATCTGCGCCTACCTGGCGGACCAGTTTCCGGACAAAAAGCTGGCGCCACCGCCACAATCCCCGGAACGCGGCGCCTACTACCGCTGGCTTTTCTTTATGGCGGGCCCCTTTGAAATGGCCACCAGTGCACTGGCCTACGGCTGGAAAATCGATAGCAGTAATGCGCAGGCTGTCGGCTGTGGCCGTGTGGAAGACTGTATCAATACACTGGAGAAAGTGCTGGGCCAGACCCCGTACATCTGCGGCGACCAGTTCACCGCAGCGGATGTGCTGGTCAGCAGTTACCTGTGGTGGGAAACGATGCAGAAGAACATTCCGCAAAACGAGGTCTTCCAGGACTACATCAAACGCGCGGAAAGCAGGCCGGCAGCCCAACGTGCCAATAAGCTGGACGATGCCCTGGCCGAGCAGATGAACGTTGCCACGGCCTGAGGCTCAGACGGCGGCAACCGGCGATACCGGGCACAACCCGCCGGGTACATTCAGTACCCAATCGCGGATGGCCTGTATCGTCGGGTCCTGCCGGCGGCTTTCCGGGTACACCAGATAGAACGGTTTTCCCTCGAGTTCCGGGCCGAAGGGCTGCACCAGCCGCCCTTCGGCCAACTCATCCGCAATCAGCGGCCGACTCATCAACGCCACGCCCTGGCCACCCAACGCCGCGGAAATGGCGTGGGTCTCGTCTGAAAACACCAGCCCGGCACTGACGTCCAGCCCCGGGATCCCCACCTGCTTCTGCCAGCCTGCCCAATCCAGGGGTGATATCGACGCCTGCTGCGGACGAAAGTGTATCAACGGATGGTTGGGCAAATCCTCCACCCTTGTCAGCCCCAGATGGGGACTGCACGCCGGTATAAAAATGTTGTCAAACAGCTTTTCAGCGACCAGGCCCGGCCAATGCCCATCGCCGTAGCGAATGGCAAGGTCCGCCGTCACCCCATCCAACGCCACCGGCTCATGCGAAGCGTGGATACGCAGATCGATATCCGGATAGGTGTCCCTCAACATGCACACCCAGGACAGCAGCCAGCGCACGGCCACAGCCGGCGTGGTCGACAGGGTGACTGCCTGCCGCGAGGGCACTGCCTTCAGGCGCTCGATGGCGCTGCCAATGTTGTCGAAAGCCGAACCCAGTACCTCCTGCAACTCCCGTCCCCGGGGCGTCAACACCAACTGCCGGGGTTTGCGAACGAACAGGGCAATCCCCAGCGCTTCCTCAAGCCCACGAATCTGGTGGCTGATGGCCGTGGCGGTCACCGACAGCTCCTGGGCGGCCTGCTTGGCACTCTCATGGCGGGCGGCGGCCTCGAAGGCTCGCAGGGCAGACAGCGAGGGCAGGCGGCGGGGATTCATGGATGAATCTACCTCAGGCATAGGAGCAAAAAATCATCGTTTGTGAGCCTGGAAGTATGGTTTTAGGCTTGATTTGTTGTCAACAACAGATGAATTTTTCTAACAGCCAATGGAGCCCCACATGACCCATATCCTGCAGCTCGACGCCTCCGCCCGCCCTGGCCGTGCCGGCATCCACGAACACGGCTCCCACAGCCGCAGCCTGACACACCGGTTTGTTTCCCGGTGGCAGGCCCAACGGCCAGAAGACACGGTGATCTATCGCGATATCGGTAGCACGCCCCCGTCCTTCATTGATCAGCCATGGATACAGGCGGCCTTCGCCCCACCGGAACGACATGAATCCTGGATGGACGACACTCTGGCGGAGAGTGACCAACTGATTGATGAACTCGTCCAGGCGGACATACTGGTCATAGGTGCGCCACTGTACAACTTCGGCATGCCAGCGGCGCTGAAAGCCTGGGTGGATCTGGTGGTTCGCATGGGCAGGACGGTGGAGTATGACCCATCGACTCCCGAAGACCCCTTCACACCGCTGCTCGCGGACCGCCCGCGCCATGCTGTTATCCTCTCTTCCCGCGGCGGTGTCGGATTTGAACCCGGAGGTGAGCTGGCACACATGAACCACCTTGAACCCGGCCTGACGACCGTGCTCGAATTCATTGGCATCACCAACGTGCACAGCATTGCCATTGAAAACCAGGAGGAAGGTGGTGATGCGTTGGCGGAATCCGTTGCGGTAGCTGAACAACGGGTGGATGGGCTGGTGGCCCGGTTACAGGAGACTTTGCAAGTGGAAACCGGGCGCACCCACAAGGCGGCCGATGAACTACTCACTTCACAATCGCTGTTAAGCTCTACCTAAACCCGACAAGGAAATCCAATGCTCTGCTTCTGCTACGGCTCCAACATGTCGTAACGAAGACTCCGGGCCCGGGTTCCTTCCGCCCGATTCGTGGCCGTGGCAGAGCTGCCCGCCCACAGGCTCCGCTTCCATAAATCCGCCAGGGACGGCTCCGCCAAATGCGATGCGGAAGAGACCGGCAACCCGGAAGACAGGGTGATTGGTGTTGTCTACGAAATCGCCGATGCAGAAAAGCCTGATCTGGACAGGCATGAGGCACTGGGATTTGGCTACGATGAAAAGCAGGTAGAGCTGAGAACCGGAAAGGGCAGCCTTCACGCCTGGATGTATTACGCCACCCGCATCAACGACTCGCTAAAACCCTTCCATTGGTACAAGGACCACGTGCTTATCGGTGCCCGTGAAAACGGCCTTCCGGCGGATTACATTGCCCGGATTGAAGTCGTGGAATCCATCGATGATCCCAGGCCCGAACGACACGGACGGGAGTTGGCGATTTACCGAAACCTATAAGTTGCTTTTCAATGTCAGGCATCGTTAAATGCAATATATCTGTTGCTTATCCCTAAAAAAGAAACTAATATGTTTCTATCCATCAAAAAGCAACTTAAAAGCCTCCTTATGGCCTCTCTACTGGATCAAATCAAAAAGCGCAGATTAGAAATCGGGTTGAAACAACACGATATGATGATGCGTGTCGGCATGTCCCGCCAGCAATACCAGCGCCTGGAGTCCAGAGGGAACCCCAGGCTTGATACACTTGAACTCATTGCCAAAGGATTAAATAGCGAACTCGTACTTGTTCCCCAAGAGAAATTCCAAGCGGTTATGGCGCTCCTGGAGGGAGAACCATCCGAAGGCAAAGGCCTTTCCCCCTCCCACACTGAAGAGGGAAAACGACTGTCAGACGACCCCTGGCAGGGCCTCCTCGGAGACACCGAATGAGCGAGATTCCTGGCAATGAGGTCAATGTACTCAAGCTGAGCCTTCACGGAAAGCTAGTGGGTTATCTGGCGGGTTTCAGCAATGGCCGTAACGTTTTGAGCTTTGCCGATGAGTTCAGCCAAGACCCAGGGCGCCCGACGTTCAGCCTGATTACTCTTCCCCGCTTTCCAAATTCTGAAAAGCTGCTGGCAGAACCCTGGACGCGGAACCAACGACTCCACCCTTCGCTCTCCAACCTGTTACCGGAAGGGGCTCTCAGGGAACTTATCGCCCAAGCATTAAAGGTTCATGTTGATAACGAATTTCACCTGCTCTCCTATCTCGGCGAAGACCTCCCCGGAGCATTGATTGCCACACCCATGGAGCCTGAGACTGTCCCCGATAGCGTCCTGTCTACCCATGGAAAAGCGAAAGCGCTGAAATTCGAGAAATCCCGTCTCGAAAACAAGTTTTCACTGGCGGGCGTACAGATGAAATTCTCCATGAAGGAAAAGGAAGGGCGCTACAACCTTTCAAAAGGCGACGAACTGGGCGACTGGATCATCAAGACACCGTCTACGAAACACAGCAACGTTCCGGTTAACGAATACACAGCTATGACCCTCGCCTCGCTGGCCGGAGTCGATATCCCGGACATCAAGCTGGTGGATATGGACAAGCTCGATAACCTTCCGCCCATTAATCTACCGGAGGAGAGACAGGCTTTTGCAATCAAGCGGTTTGACCGGGACGGATCCAGGCGTATTCATACGGAAGACTTCGCACAGATCCTGGTGAAATACCCCCACGAAAAATACAACTCGGCAAACTATGAGCAGATTGGCAGGGTGGTCTACGACTATTCCGGCGAGGGTCTGGCAGACGCCCAACAATTCGCCCGCCGTTTGCTAGTGAATGTCCTGCTCGCGAATGGGGACGCCCACCTGAAAAACTGGAGCCTGATCTACCCTGACCAGGTTACCCCCAGGCTTTCACCAGCCTACGATATCGTCACAACCCGCGTTTACATCGAGAATGAGAGTGAGTTCGCGCTCAACCTGGGCAAAAACAAACAGTGGTACGCCACTACGATGAACCACTTCCGGTCCTGGGCTGAAAAATCCGGGATACCATGGCGGGCAATCAAGCCTCACCTGGATGACACTATGGAAAAAGCCCGCACCTTGTGGCCGAAAGCACTTGAAGACCTCCCAATGGCGGATGCGCACAAACACACCTTGAGAACGCACTGGCAGAACCTGAAAGACGATTTCAGAATAGACAACCCCTGACGCGTCCTTTAAGCGCCAGCCCAGCTGACGACGCTCACACCCCCAACCGATCCCGCAACCCGTAATACCAAGCCCCCAGCGCCGTCAGCGGCACCCTGAATGCACGTCCGCCCGGAAACGGATAATGCGACAGACTGGCGAAGGCGTCGAAGCGGTCAGCCTGGCCCTGGATGGCCAGCGCCAGGGCTTTGCCCGCCACGTGGGTGAAGGTAACACCGTGGCCGGAGCAGCCCTGTGAGTAGAACACGTTATCCTGTAGCCGGCCCATTTGCGGCAGGCGTGACAGGGTAAGCAGAAAGTTACCGGTCCAGGCATAGTCGATTTTCACGCCGGCCAGCTCCGGGAAGGTTTTCAGCATATTGGGGCGGATAAGCCGTTCGATGTTGGCCGGGTCGCGGGCACCGTAGACCACGCCACCACCATAGACCAGGCGCTTGTCGCCGGAAAGGCGGAAGTAGTCCAGCAGGTAGTTGCAGTCTTCCACGCAATTGTCCTGAGGCAGCAGACATTCCGCCGTGGCCTCATCCAGCGGCTCGGTGGTGATGATCTGTGAGCCGCAGGGCATGGACTTCGCCCCCAGTTCCGGCACCAGACCGCCCAGGTAGGCATTGCCCGCCAGTACCACAAACTGCGCCCGGACCTCTCCGTCGCGGGTTTTCACGGTTGCCGACTGGCCGGGAAGAACCTGCGTGACTTCTGAATGTTCATGGATCACTCCACCCCGGGATTCCAGGGCAACGGCTTCGCCCAGCGCCAGATTCAGGGGGTGGATATGGCCGCCAGTATGGTCGATGGCCCCACCAACGTAACGATCGGTGCCAACGCGAGCACGGATTCCATCCCGATCCAGCAACTCCAGCCCGTCATAACCAAACCGGTTCCAAAGGACCTGCTGCCCCTCCAGATGCTTGAGCTGGCGCGGGTTCAGTGCCGCGAAGATGCCCCCCTCTTTCAGGTCGCACCGGATGCGGTAATCCCGCACCCGTTGACGAATGATCTGGCTGCCTTCAAAAGCCATGTCCGCCAGCAGGCGCAGGTGATCCGGCGTGGTCTGACGCTCGATATTGTCCAGATCCCTGCTGAAGCTGTTAACGATCTGGCCGCCATTGCGACCAGAGGCACCCCAGCCAACCGTTGCCGCTTCAAGCACCACCACCCGGAAACCCGCCTCGGCCAGAAACAGCGCAGTGGACAACCCGGTATACCCGGCGCCCACTATGCACACATCCGCCTGACATTGCCCCTGCAGCGCGGGGCGTCGCGGCGCCTTATTGGCCGTGGCCGCGTAGTAGGACGGAACCGGGGGGTACTGGGTCATAATGTTACGCCATGCAGGGTGACGGGTTGATCCGGAAGCGGCCGATGACACCGCCGTCGAGGCAAGTCTATGCCAGGACCATCG
>CAZFPG010000159.1:0-7600 GCA_964521055.1 uncultured Marinobacter sp. | reverse complement strand
TGGCCTGCGGCGCATGTTGCTGGGTTACGGCACCGGTCGCGACGCGCCCTGGCAGGGCATTGAGCCCTATGAGGAAATCGGTGGCCTGCAGGCCAGTGTGGCTGGCAATCTCTGCCGCTTTGTCGACCGCCTGGAAGATCTCTGGCACGAACTTCGGGCCACCGCCACACCGGCAGGCTGGCTGGACCTGTTGCAGTCGATACTGGAGCGATTCTTTGCGGACCTGTCCGACGACGAGCTGCTGTTGGTCAACCGCCTGCGGCGGCAGGCGGAGCAGTGGCTACAGGATTGCCATAGCGCCGGCATGGAACAGGTAGAGCTGCCTCTCAATATTGTTCGTGAAATCCTGTTGGAGGGCCTGGAAGAGGGTGGCCTTAACCAGCGCTTCCTCGCCGGCAAGGTCAATTTCGCCACCCTGATGCCGATGCGGGCCATTCCCTTCCGGCGCGTTTGCCTGCTGGGCATGAACGACGGCGACTACCCGCGCTCCCGTCCACCGGTGGATTTTGACCTGATGGCCCTGGATTACCGCCCCGGGGATCGCTCCCGCCGGGAAGACGACCGCTACCTGTTCCTCGAAGCCCTGCTGTCTGCCAGGGAGCAGCTTTATATCAGCTGGGTAGGGCGGAGCATCCGCGATGACTCTGAACGGCCACCTTCGGTGCTTGTGAGCCAGTTAAGAGATCACCTGGATGCAGTCTGGCAGGTTCAGAGTTCAGATCAGTCAGCTTCCGCCGCCCTCACGGTTGAGCATCCGCTGCAGCCGTTCAGCCGCGAGTACTTTCCGCTGGAAAACCGGGGCGCGGTTGAGGGGAATTCTGCGGATGTAAACGAGGTATTGTCGGCCCGTCGCCTGTTTACTTATGACAGCGAATGGCTCAGCGCACATCAGTCCCGGGAAGCCGAAGCAGAGCAGGCTGAACTGCCTTACCTGGCCCCCGCCGACCCGCTGACCCTGGCCGAACTTGGCGCCTTCCTGAAAAGGCCGGTAGAAGTCTTCTACCAGCGTCGACTGCAGGTACGGTTTACCGACGTGGAAAATCTGGATACCGACAACGAGGCCTTTGCCCTGGATGGATTGCGGCACTGGCGGCTGGAGGACGAGTTGATCCGTCAGGCGGTGATGAAAGCCGATACCGACGAGGAACTGCAGCAACGCATCGAAGCGGTCCTGGCGAGCATGGCTCGCCGCGGGGAATTGGGTATGGGGCTGACGGAACACGCCCTGACCCGGCAACTGGAAAGCCGCATGCCGGATCTGCACAAGCGTTACCGGGAGGCTCTGGCCCTCTGGCCCGAGGCCATTGACGAGGTGATCGCGTTCGACTATTGCCATGAACGTGGTGAGGACTCCCTGGCCATCAGCGACCGCCTGGGCAACCTGCGCACCTGTCCGGACGGAAGTGTCTGCAGGGTGGCCATTGCCAGTAGCAATCTTCTGGAAGGGGCTGCGAACTCCCGCCAGTTGCGGTTCCCGGCGCTGCTGGACCACTGGATAACCCACCTGGCGGGTAATCTTCGCTTTGAGGCCTTCCATACCCTGGTCATTGCGAAGGAGGAACAGCGGGTGGTCAGACTGTTGCCCATGGAGAGCGCCACCGCGGGAGAATGCCTGTCCACCGTGCTGGATACCTGGATGCAGGGCCAGACCGCACCATTGCCGGTTGAATCCGGGGCTGCCTTTGCCTACCTGCGGGGCCTGTACCCCGCCCGGGGCGAGGGTCATGAAGACAAGGCGCTGCAGAAAGCAGAGGAAGCCTATAACAAGGCCCTGGTGAGGGACAGCGGTTATCTGCAGAGGGCCTATCCGGACTTCGGGCAGTTGCTGGCGGGAAGGCAATTCCCACAACTGGTGTCGTCGTTGTACGAACCGCTCTGGCAGGCGGAGCAGGCAGGCCGCGCGAAAACCGCCGGCGCTAACGGGGAGAAAGCGAAATGACCGGGAGCGTTCGCACACTCGACCCTTTGACGTTGCCGCTGCGTGGCAGCCAGCTGATCGAAGCCAGTGCCGGTACCGGCAAGACCTTCACCCTGGCACTGCTCTACGTACGCCTGGTGCTGGGGCATCGCACCGCCGACGAGCCCCTGGGGGAAGGCATCATGCCGCCGAACCTGCTGGTGGTCACTTTTACGGAAGCGGCCACCAAGGAACTCCGGGACCGTATCCGTGCCCGCCTCACCGAAGCCGCCGCCCTGTTTGCGGTGGATCCGCATACCGTTGATACCAGCGAAGCCGCGAAAGACCCGCTGATTAACCTGCGCAATGCCTGCCCCAAGGCCGACTGGCCGGCCTGTCGCCGGAAACTGTTGCTGGCGGCGGAGTGGATGGACGAGGCGGCCGTATCCACCATCCACGGCTGGTGTAACCGCATGCTCAGCGAACATGCTTTCGACAGCGGCAGCCTGTTCCGCCAGACCCTGGAAACCAGCCAGACGGATCTTCTGGACAACGTAGTGCGGGATTACTGGCGCACATTTGTATATCCCTTGCCGCCGGAGTTAATGAACGAGGTTCTGGATAACTGGAAAACGCCGGAGAACCTGCGCCAGTCCGTTCGTAACCTGTTGCCCCATGTGGACGCCCTGCCTGTGCCGGAACGTGACCCGGTGGCAGCGGCAGAAAACGCGAAAAACCAGCGTGAGGACAGGCTCCGGGAACTGAAAGCACCCTGGCCTGCGTGGTGTGATGAGCTGGATGAATTGCTGGCGGAAACCGCCAAGCGCAAACCCAAGCCCCTGCACGGCACCACCAAAAACTCCATACAGAAGGCTGTGGACTACCTGCGGGAATGGGCCACCACAGACGCCGCCGAACCCCACGAGTTCCTCACCAGCAAGCGTACCAAGGGCTTTGATTCCCTGGAAGCCGACGGCTTCGCGGAAAAATGGACCGGCGATGACGAGCCGCCCCACCATCCTGCCATGGACGCTGTCGCCGAGCTCAAGCCGGCCCTGAAAGCCATGCCGGTGGCCAGACCGGACATCCTCAACCATGCCGCCTGCTGGATTGCCCGGCGCCTGGACAGTGAGAAACAGCGTCTTGCCAGCATGGGTTTTGACGACCTTCTCACCCGGCTGGACGAAGCCCTGGGCGGCCCCCAGGGTGGGCGACTGGCCGAGACCATTCGCCGCCAGTTTCCGGTGGCGATGATTGACGAGTTCCAGGACACCGATCCGGTCCAGTACCGGATCTTTGACCGCGTCTACCAAGTGGCCAGCAACGACCAGGACACCGGCCTGCTGATGATCGGTGATCCCAAGCAGGCCATCTACGGTTTCCGGGGGGCTGACATCTACACCTATCTGGATGCCCGTCGTGCGGTTAGCAGCCGCACCTACACACTGGGCATTAACTTCCGTTCCGCTATTGCCATGGTGGATGGTGTTAACCGTGTGTTTGCCCAGGCTGACCAGTCATTGCCGGAAGGGGCGTTCCTGTTCCGCACCGGTGACGACAACCCTTTGCCATTCAACCCGGTGAATGCCAAGGGCACGGATCGGCAGTGGTGCGTGAAGAGCCAGCCGCAATCGCCACTGACCTTCTGGACCCTGGCGGATGACCGCCATATCGCCAAGGAAGCCGGCCGGGAGGCCATGGCAGACGTCTGTTCGGCGGAGATTGCCCGCCTGTTGAACCTGGGCCAGGCCGGTGAAGCCGGCTTCAGTGCGGAAGGCCAGCGGCTTGAGCAGTTGCGACCGGAACATATCGCCATCCTGGTGAACAAGCGTGATGAGGCGGACGCTGTCAGGCAGGCGTTGAGTGCAAGGGGTATTCGCAGTGTCTACCTGTCGGACCGCAATTCCGTGCTGCAGTCGGCACAGGCGCTGGAATTGCTGCAGTGGTTACAGGCCTGCGCCGAGCCCGGACAACTGTCACTGATTCGCGCCGCGCTGGCGACGCCTACCATGGGCCTGGCCTACCAGGATCTTGACCGGCTGCTCAGTGATGAGAATGCGCTGGACCGGGAGATCAACCGTTTCCAGGGCTACCGGGAACTCTGGCAACAGCAGGGCGTACTGCCCATGCTTCGACGCCTGCTGATGGACTACCAGGTACCCGCAAAACTGCTGGCAGGGCCGGATGGTGAACGCGGACTGACGGACATCCTGCACATAGCCGAATTACTGCAACAGGACAGCCAGCAACTGGACGGTGAACATGCCCTGATCCATCATTACACGGAAATGCTGCGGGAGTCCGACGACGAGGACGAACACCGCACCATGCGCCTGGAAAGCGACGCCGGGCTGGTCAAGGTGGTCACCGTGCACAAGTCCAAAGGCCTGGAATACCCGCTGGTGTTCCTGCCGTTTGCCACCGAATTCCGCGAGGAAAAATCCAACCAGTCTTTCATCAAGTACCACGACGACCATGGCAGATTGCAGATTTCCCTGGAGCCGGATGAGGATACCCTGGCCAGGGCCGACCGTGAGCGGCTGGGCGAAGATATCCGCAAGTTCTACGTGGCCCTGACCCGCTCACGTCACGCCACCTGGGTAGGTGCCGCCGGGATCAAGGGCTGGCGACAGAGCGGCCTTGGGCACCTGGTAGGCCAGACCGCCAGTGACGAGGACACGGATCTGACGCCTTTCCTTCAGGCCATGGCCTCCGGCGAGCCTGCCATCGAGGTGGCCCCGGTGCCCGAGCCGGGAGAAGACGTCTACGCCGGCCAGGCAGAGCCGCAACTTGGCAACGCCCTGGAGCCAGTACGGGAAGCCCGGGAGAACTGGTGGATTGCCAGCTATTCCGCCATTACCTATGGGGCCCGCAGTGGCTTCGGCGAGGACTTCGCGCCTGCCAGTGAAGACGCGGAGCAGGAGAACCTTCGGGAAGAAGACCAGTCTGCAGGCATCGATACCACAGCCTCCGCCGATGCGCAGGAAAAAGGCCCGCTACCGCTCAACCAGCACAGCTTCCCCAAGGGCGCCGGCCCGGGCACTTTCCTCCACGATATTCTCGAGTGGTGTGCCGCTGAGGGCTTCCGCAAGGTGGCCGCTGAGCCGGCCTAGCTGCACGAACTTCTGGATCGCCGCTGCAAACTGCGCAACTGGAGCGACTGGGCAGACACTTTGAAAACCTGGATTCACAGGCTTATTACCATGGACATTCCGCTGCCGGAAAGCGGGGAAGCCTGCTCGCTTGCGGGCCTGGAAACCTTCCGCCCGGAGCTGGAATTCTGGTTTGAAAGCCACCAGGTAAATACCCGCGCCATGGATACCCTGGTTCGCCAGCATACCCTGGACAGAGAGAACCGGCCTGAAGCCCATGAAACCGTCTTTAATGGCATGCTCAAGGGATTTATCGACCTGGTGTTCGAGCACAAGGGCCGCTACTACGTGCTGGACTACAAATCGAATTTCCTTGGTGAGGATGACCAGGCCTACATTACCGAAGCCATGAGAGAAAAAATTCTCGAGAATCGATACGACCTGCAGTACGTCATCTACCTGCTGGCGTTGCATCGCCTGCTGAAGTCACGGCTGCCAGACTATGACTACGATACCCATGTTGGGGGAGCTGTTTACCTGTTTCTGCGCGGGTGTGACGCACCCGGCGCCGGCGCCTTCACCGAGCGGCCGGACCGGGCCCTGATCGAAGAACTGGACCAACTGTTCAGTGGCCAGCGGGAGGTGGCAGCATGACCGGGGAAAGCGGATACATTCCGGATTTGTTCGACGCTGTTACCGGCGAGCGGGCCTCCATACCGGGCAACGCTACCGAGGCATTGGCCCTGCTGGATCAATGGGTGGAACGGGATTGGATCCGCGCCCTGGATCATGCCTTTGCGGCCTTTGTCTGCAACATGGTCGGTGAACAGGGGGAGCAGCCGCCGGCCATGCTGGCGCTGCTGGCAGCCATGGTGTCGCACCAGGTGGGGCGTGGGCATGTCTGCCTCGATATAAGACATCTTTGCCGCGACACCGAACCCACGCTGGTGCTGCCGCCTGAAGGAGTGAGTTCACTTCCGGCGGACAGTCTGCGGCCGTCGGACCTGTTTGCCGATATCAGCCCCGACGAGCTTGCGTCCACCCTGGGCCAAAGCAGCGCGGTTGGTGACGGTGGAGAGGCAACACCGCTGGTGCTGGATGGCTCGCGGCTTTACCTGCGCCGGTTCTGGCGTTATGAGCAGGCCATTGCCGCTGGTATCCGGGCCCGCCTGGAGCATCATGCAGAGCTGTCGGATGCGGGTTTGCTGGCTCGCGCGCTGGATGCCCTGTTCGGCACCAGCCAGGGGCCAGACTATCAGAAGCTGGCCTGTGCCCTGGCGGCACGGAACCGTTTCAGCGTGATCACCGGCGGCCCCGGCACCGGCAAGACCACCACGGTGGTCAATCTGCTGGCGGCCCTGCAGTCCGTGGCCGGTGAGACGGCAGGAGACAACGAGGCCAGTCCGTATCTGCGGATCCGGCTATCAGCCCCCACCGGTAAAGCCGCCGCAAGGCTGAGCGAGTCCATAGCCGGCGCGGTTGACCAACTGCCACTGGAAAGCTTGCCCGGCCGGCCCGAGAGATCTGCCATCCCCACCCAGGTCACCACCCTGCACCGGTTACTGGGAAGCCGGCCCGGCTCGCGAAGCTTCCGGCACAATGAGGATAACCCCCTGCCACTGGACATCCTGGTGATCGACGAAGCCTCCATGGTGGATGTGGACCTGATGGCTTCGGTATTCGCGGCGTTACCGGACAAAGCCCGCCTGATCATGCTGGGAGACAAGGACCAACTGGCCTCGGTGGATGCCGGCGCGGTACTGGGGGAGCTCTGCCAGCGTGCCGAGGCGGCCCACTATCTGCCGGCAACGGCGCAATGGCTGGAGTCGGTGACAGGATGCCGGCTGCCACCGGAACTGACCGATGCCGGGGGCCTTCCACTGGACCAGGCGGTTGCCATGCTCCGCAAGAGCTATCGCTTTGACCAACACAGCGGTATCGGCGTGCTGGCCTCGGCCACCAACGCCGGAAAACTGGACAGGCAGCTGATCAGCCAGTGTCGGGAGCAGGCTTTTGAAGACGTGGCCTGGCTGTCGCCAGGCAATGGTCCCGCTCACAAGGAGGCCAATGAGCCGGGCGTTGCCTTGCTTGCGGATCATGCCTTAACTGGCAGCCCCGACCGGTTCAGAAACAGCGGGGAAGGGCGCCTGATCAACAACAAGGCGGTCGATCCACCGGTAGGCTATGGCCACTACCTGCGGATTATCCGCGACTACAGGCCCTCCACTGGCAGTGAAACGGAAGCCCGTGAACAGTGGGATGCCTGGGCAACCAGGGTGCTGACCGCCTTCAACCAGTTCAAGGTTCTGTGTGCCCTGCGCCAGGGCCCGTTCGGGGTTGAAGGGCTTAACCGGGAAATCGCCGAGCGCCTGCGCCGGGCGGGGCTGATTGATCGCACCGAAGGCTGGTATCCCGGTCGTCCGGTACTGATTACCGGAAACGACTATAATCTGGGCCTGATGAACGGTGATATTGGCGTGACCCTGAGTGTGCCCTGGGATCACAATGAGGCTGGTGAGCCAGTGAATACCCTGCGGGTGGCCTTTCCGTCCAGTGATGGCAGCGGGACCATCCGCTGGATTTCCCCGAGCCGGTTGCAGTCCCTGGAAAC
>CAZFPG010000158.1:0-7602 GCA_964521055.1 uncultured Marinobacter sp. | reverse complement strand
TTTGTGACCAAATGTACTTCTGCCGGAAAAGTCACGTAATTGATACGGGATTTCTCCGGATGCATTCGCGGCTCGGGTACAATACCATCTGTAACCACAGCATAGCACTTATTCCTTACCGCGCTCTGCAGACCGGTTCGTGTTTTCAACCTTTTACCTGACGAGGCATTATGACAGTCCGACTCGGCATTGTGATGGACCCCATCGAGAAGATCCATTTCAAGAAAGACAGCTCACTGGCGATGCTGCTGGCGGCCCAGAAACGGGGCTGGCAGATCGAGTACATGGAGTTGCCGGACCTTTACCTCAAGGGCGGTCAGGCCAGGGCACGGACTCGCGACCTGACGGTGCACCTGGACCCGGAAGACTGGTTCCGTTTCGGAGGTGCGCAGGACAGGGCGCTGGGGGATCTTGATGTCATTCTCATGCGGCAGGATCCGCCGGTGGACCGGGAGTTCCTGATGGCCACCTTTATACTGGAGATTGCCGAGCAACAGGGTGCCCTGGTGGTTAATCCTGCATCAACGCTGCGGGACTGTAACGAAAAGCTGTTTGCCGCCCAGTTCGAAGACTGCACACCGCCACTGATCGTAACCCGGTCAGCCCAGCGGCTGAAGGAATTCTACGCCGAGCATGGCGACGTCATCATGAAACCGGTGGATGGCATGGGCGGGCGCTCGATCTTCCGCGTGAAGGAAAATGACGACAATCTCGGGGTGATCATAGAGACCCTGACCAACCATGGTGCCCACCAGGCCATGGCACAGAAATACATTCCCGAGATCAAACAGGGCGACAAACGCATCCTGCTGATCGACGGCGAGCCGGTTCCCTACGCACTTGCGCGCATCCCCTCCCATGGTGAGAATCGCGGTAACCTGGCTGCCGGTGGCCGTGGCGAGGGCCGTGAACTGACGGCCCGCGACCGGGAGATCTGTGACCGGGTGGCGCCGGTCATCAAGGAAAAAGGGCTCATTTTTGTCGGCATCGACGTGATCGGTGACTACCTGACCGAGATCAACGTGACCAGCCCCACCTGCATCCGGGAACTTGATGCCGCGTTTGGGATCGATATTTCCAGCCAGTTGATGGATGCCATCGAGCGCCGTCTTTAATCGAGGTAAACTTCAGGAATGGCAGTGCAGGTCAGCGATTTTGATCGATTTTCTTTTACGCTTTTCATGGCGCTGGCGCTTCATGCCATCGTGGTGCTGGGTATTACCTTTGCTCCGGAGCCACCCCGATCGTCGGCCCAGACCATGGAAATCACCCTGTCGCAATTTGATGACGAAACCGATCCGGACGAGGCTGATTTCCTGGCCCAGACCAGCCAGAAAGGCAGTGGAACGGAAGAGGATCCGGTGGAAATGACGTCGCCACAACCTGCGGACATCAGTCAGCAGGAGGTTGCCGAGATTCAGCCGGAACCACCATCGCAGGTTAAGCCGGTTCGTCAGCAGGAACAGCCGGTTGTCCAGACCGAAGCGCCCAGTGAACGACAGGTGTCAAAGCCGGAGACCAGCGAGCCGGAATCCGATGAACCCCTGCCGGTGAAGGAAAAGAAAAGTCTGATGGAGCGTAGCCTGGAGATCGCCAGCCTGGAGGCCAGGTTTGACCAGCAGCGTCAGGCCTATGCCAAGAAGCCCCGGGTGATGCGTGTTACGGCGGCGTCTACCCTTAGGTCGACCAATGCCTGGTATGTCCAGAACTGGGTCAGCAAGGTGACCCGGGTGGGTAATATAAACTACCCTAAGGAAGCGCGGCAGGAGGGCATTTATGGCACCCTGCGCATGCTGGTTTCCCTGAAGAAAGATGGCTCCATCAAGGAACTGGCTATACTTGAGTCATCCGGCAGTACCGTACTTGACGATGCCGCCATCCGCATTGTGAGAATGGCGGCTCCGTTTGCGCCGTTCCCGGATGACATGCGCGAGAATGTCGACGAACTGGAAATAATCCGCACCTGGGTATTCGAACGGCGAGGGCTGACATCAGGATGACAGCATCAAGGCACTCTCCACACAGTCTGCGACACCAGTTTCTGGTGGCGTCCCCCTATTTGCAGGATCCGCGCTTTCATGGCGCGGTGATTTACCTGTGCGAGCATTCTGACGAAGGCGCGCTCGGGTTGACGGTGAATCATCCCCTGGACATTCACCTTGGGGAAATTCTTGAACAACTGGACATGGAAGGCGGTGAGCTTGACGTGCCAGTCTTCTGTGGCGGCCCGGTACAGACCGAACGCGGCTTCGTGCTGCATTCACCGGATGCGGGCTGGCAGAATACCGCGCAGGTGTCCGACGACGTGCTGTTGACCACCTCGCGGGACGTGCTGTCCGACATTGGTGCCGGCAGGGGGCCTGAAAACTACCTTGTGTGCCTGGGTTACGCAGGCTGGAGTCAAGGGCAACTGGAAGAGGAACTGGCGAGTAATGCCTGGCTTACCTGCCCGGCCACCCCTGAGATACTGTTCCGCACACCCTGGGAAGACCGTTACCAGGCGGTACTGAAACTGATCGGTATCGACCTTAACCAGCTCAGCGAGTCTGTTGGCCATGCCTGAGGCCGGAAACCGCCGGGTCATGGCCTTCGATTTCGGCACCCGGAGGATTGGTGTTGCCAGTGGTCAGGAGATGATCGGCACCGGCAAACCCCTGGCGATGCTCCCAGCCCGGGATGGCGTTCCGGACTGGGACCTGGTGGGCCGCCTGCTGGACGAGTGGAAGCCGGACCGGGTGCTGGTGGGCCTGCCCCTGAACATGGATGACACCGAGAACGACATGTGCGCGCGGGCCCGCAAGTTCGGCAAACGGTTACACGGCCGCTTTCACGTTGAAGTGGAAATGGTGGATGAGCGGCTGACCAGTTTCGAGGCCAAGGGCGATGTCATGGCCGCCGGAGGCAGCCGCGATTTTGGCCGCGACGGCGTGGATGACCGCGCCGCTGTATTGATTCTGGAAACCTGGTTTCATCAACAGGAATCCCGTTCTGCCTGACCCGGCTCAGGCTGCTGTATGTGAGGACTGAAATGACTGCATTGCTTGATATGGACCAGTTGCTGGATGACCTGGAAGCCGGCCTGCGCAGGAAACTGGAAGAGCGTGGCGTGACAGCGCCGGCGTTGATCGGTATCCGTACCGGTGGTGTCTGGCTGGCGGATGTCATGAGCAAGCGCCTGGGCCTGAAAGAGCCCTGGGGCGAACTGGACATCTCCTTTTACCGGGATGACTTCAGCCGCATCGGCCTGAATCCGAAGGTGAAACCCTCCAGCCTGCCGTTCAGCACCGAAGACCGGGACATTATCCTGATCGACGATGTGATCATGAGTGGGCGCACCATCCGTGCAGCAATGAATGAAATATTCGATTATGGCCGGCCGGCGAGTATCATTCTCGCCACACTGGTGGATCTGGGCGCGCGGGAACTGCCGGTGCAGCCGGACGTCACCGGGCGGGTGCTGGCATTGCAGTCCCACCAGCGCGTGAAATTGCGCGGCCCGGACCCGCTGCACATCGAACTACAGGAAAAAGGCCAGTAACCAGAGAACGCAAAACACCAACAGGCGACACATGACGGCAAACGACCTTTCCTCCACATCCCTGCAGCTTACAGCCGAGGGCCAGTTACGTCATTTCCTGACACTGGACGGGCTGAACCGGGCGCTATTGACAGAAATCCTCGACACCGCAGACTCCTTCATTGAAGTGGGTGAGCGCAGCATCAAAAAGGTGCCGTTGTTGCGGGGCCGTACCGTGGTCAACCTTTTCTTCGAGTCCAGCACCCGCACCCGCAGCACCTTCGAACTGGCCGCCAAGCGCCTTTCGGCAGACGTGCTCAATCTGGATATCAACACCTCTGCCACCTCCAAGGGTGAATCGTTGTCTGACACCCTGCTGAACCTCGAGGCCATGGCCAGCGACATGTTCGTGGTACGCCATTCCCAGAGCGGCGCCCCCCACTTTATTGCCGAAAGCGTCACCCCGGGCGTGGCCATCATCAACGCCGGCGATGGCCGTCATGCCCACCCCACCCAGGCCATGCTGGACATGCTCACCATTCGCCAGCACAAGGGTCGGTTTGAGGGTCTGAAAGTCGCGATTGTCGGCGACGTGCTGCACTCGCGGGTGGCCCGCTCCCAGATCCGCGCCCTGAACGAACTGGGTGCCGCAGAAGTAAGGGTGATTGCGCCCGCCACTTTGCTGCCAAGGGATGTGGAGAACCTGGGCTGCAGCGTGGAATATGACATGGCCCGGGGCATGAAGGATCTGGATGTGGTGATCATGCTGCGGCTTCAGAAGGAACGTATGGAGGGGGCCTTGCTGCCCAGTGAGCGGGAGTTCTACCGTCTCTATGGTCTCAGTCAGGATAAGGTGGCCCTGGCCCATCCCGAATGCATCGTAATGCACCCCGGCCCTATCAACCGTGGTGTGGAGATAGAATCCGCGGTGGCTGACGGGCCGCAATCGGTCATCCTGAATCAGGTAACAAACGGCATCGCCATTCGCATGGCCGTCATGTCCATGGCCATGGGTGGCCAGATGGCAGAGCGCAACCGCAAGCTGGCAGGGAGGGCACAGGGATGAGCAGTCTGAAAATCACTGGTGGCCGCCTCGCCTGTAACGATGCTGGAACCACGGTATTGATCCGTGATGGAAGAATTGCTGCACTGGGTGAGGCAGCCGGGCAGGAGTCAGCTGATCAGGTTTTTGACGCCAGCGGCTGCATCCTGGCTCCGGGCTTTGTAGACCTGTGCTGTAACCTGCGGGAGCCTGGCAACGGCCAGAAAGGCAGCATTGCGTCGGAAAGCCTGGCCGCTGCCCACGGCGGATTCACCACCCTTTGTGCCTCTCCGGAGACGTCGCCGGTGAATGATTCCGGCGCGGTTACCAATCTGATACTGGACGTGGCCGCGAAACGTTCGGCCGTACGGATACTGCCTGTGGGCGCCATTACCCGCGGCCTGGAAGGTGAGCTCCTCAGCGATATGTCAGGCCTTGCGGGAGCCGGCTGTATTGCCCTGGGGAACGGCGCCCGCCCGGTCAGGAATGCGCGGGTATTACGCCGCTGTATGGCTTATGCCCAGACCTTCGGGCTGACAGTAATGTTCAGCCCCGAGAACCAGGCACTTGCAGCCGATGGCTATGCCCACGACGGCCTGGTGGCTTCCAGGCTGGGGCTGCTGGGTATTCCGGAAGTGGCGGAGACCGCAGCGGTGATGGAAATGCTGTTGCTGGCGGAAGAAACCGGGGTCCGGCTGCATCTGAGCCAGTTGTCCTGTGCCCGCAGTGTGGACATGCTGGCGGACGCTCGCAAACGCGGTATTCTGGTGACTGCTGATGTCGCCATGCACCAGCTCATGTTTACTGAGGATGCATTATCCGGCTTCGACAGCCGTTATCATGTGCGGCCGCCACTGCGCTCGGAAAGTGATAGGCAGGCCCTGCTGGCCGGCGTGCGCGAGGGCGTCATCGACGCCATCGCCAGCCAACACCAGCCCCATGACTCCGCTGCCAAACAGGCACCGATGGCGGCCACCGAACCTGGCCTCTCCACCATTGAGACCACCCTTTCCATGGGCCTGTTGCTGGTGAAACGGGGTGAGCTGGATATAGAAGGCCTGGTTCGGGCGCTGACCGCTGGCCCCGCGTCTGTGCTTGGCCGTTCTGCCGAGCTCCGGGAAGGCGCCGTTGCGGACCTGTGCGTGTTCGACCCCGAGGCCACCTGGAAGCTGGACGACGCCAACCGCTGTTCCGTGGGGCGCCACGTGCCCCTGCCAGGCAAAGAACTGCCAGGTGTGGTTCGCCTCACCTTGTGCGAAGGTCAACAGGCGTGGCCCCGTATTAACCTGTAGCTCCAGCCTTCATGTCGGCAAAATGTGGCGGAGGTTGCGAAACCTCTGTCGAGCCCGTCACAGTTCCTCACCTTTTTGCTTCAGAGCCCTTGAAGACAGGCACCTGTGCCAACGTATTCTTGTCGTGGCCGGCCTAATCTCGGCCAGGGAAATGCGGTGAAGCGCGCACAAACGGATGTGCCGTAGCCCGACAATAATAATTCAGGAGTCATCCCCGTGAAACGAGTCAACCTTCCGCAAAAGGTCACAGCGGTTGCTGTCCTGTGTGCCAGTCTTGCGTTGTCGCCGTTCGCTCAGGCGGAATCAGACATCATGGAGCGAAGCTTCTGTGTGTTTGATCCTGTCGGAGCCAACGGCCCGCTGTTTGCCATCACCAAAACCTTCCAGCCGGTAGCCCTGAAAGAAGGTATCAAGCTGGACCTGCGTGCCTATACCGACGAGAAGGTCGCGGCCGAAGACTTCAAGGCCGGCCAGTGTGATGCCGTGCTGCTCACCGGCACCCGGGCCCGTGAGTTCAACAGGTTTACGGGCACCCTGGAAGCCATGGGCGCCGTTCCCGGCGAAGAGGAAATGCGGCTGCTTTACAACACACTCAGCCAGGAAAAGGCCCGCCAGTTCCTGATTGACGGCGATTACGAAGTGGCCGGCGTATTCCCCGGCGGAGCGGTGTACCTCCATACCCGGGACCGGGCCATTGATTCGGTGGAAAAACTCCAGGGCAAGCGTATTGCCACCCTGGACTTTGATACCGCGTCGGTGCGCATGGTGCGCCATGTGGGCGCATCTGTGGTGGGCTCCAATTCCGCCAATTTCGCGGGCAAGTTCAACAATGGCAGTGTCGACCTGGCTTACGCGCCGGCGGTTGCATACTCACCCCTTGAACTCTACAAGGGCGTGACCCCGAATGGTGGTGTGTTCAAGTACGCTCTCGCCTATATGAACTTCCAGGTGATTATCCACCGTGACCGCTTCCCGGAAAGTGCTGGCCAGATGGTCCGTGACCAGGCCATCAAGCGCATTGACGAGGCCTACGAAATTATCGCCGAAGCAGAAGCCGGCATTCCGGAAGATGTGTGGATGCATCCGCCACAGGAGGATGTGGCTGAATACGACAAGATGCTGCGCAAGGTGAGGTTGTCGTTGTTGGAAGACGGTGTTTATGACGAGCGCGCTATCAACCTTATGAAGGCAATTCGATGCCGGGTTGATGGTTCCCGTTCTGAGTGCGCGTCCTGAGCTGGTCGTAGCCGGGGGCCGGGCGGCCCCCGGATGATGCTTTAGCGGATGGCGTCTTTCAGCGCCTTACCTGCCTTGAAGCCGACAGTTTTGCTGGCGGGGATCCGGATTGTCGCGCCGGTTTGCGGATTACGGCCATCGCGGGCGTCACGGCTGCGGATATTGAAGGTACCGAAACCAATCAGGGTGGTGTCTTCGCCACGGGCAGCGGCGGCAGAGATCTGGTCGGTGAAAGCGGCGATTACTTCGCTGGCCTTGTCCCGGGTCAATCCGGTCTGATCTGCAACAGCGGCGGCAAGTTCAGGTTTGCGCATTGGGTACTCCTTATTGTCGTTTTTGGTTACTGGCCGGTGGCTGCGAAACCGCCGGCTGACCAAATCTATAGCGGTTTGTTGGCCAATGTGCAAACCGGTAGTCGGGATACATTTGGATCTGCGCTCCCATTTGCGGGCGGAGTCTCATAAAAACAGGGGGTTGTCGGCGATAATGCTGTTTCGGTTACAGACTGTAACAGA
>CAZFPG010000157.1:0-7641 GCA_964521055.1 uncultured Marinobacter sp. | reverse complement strand
GCCGGGGTTGAGAATAGGCAGCAAGGTGATGTGGACCTTGTCCAACAGGCTGCGAAGATGACTGTCCCAGCCAATCCTTGAGAGCAGGTTCCTCAACCACGCCATCACTACCTGGCTGCCAATTCGTTCCAGGCCATGCACGCCACCCACCAGCAGAACCACGGGCGCGTCCGCTGAGTCACTGCCCAGGTCAACCCGGTAAATTGGCAATTCCAGGTCCTTGAGGCCGACACGGCCGATCGTTTGTGTGGAAACCAGGTCGGGCGCTTCGGCCAGCAGTCGCTCAAGACGCACCACTTCAGGCAGAAACGTTCGCAACAGGTGTCGTTGCCGGCTGTCCCGGCGGGCCTGTTCCTCAGGTATGGCTGAGTGGGGGGTCAGTGCGCGCAGTTCTGTCATCGGGGCATCTCCAGTGTCGGGCAACCCTTCAAACTACCCTCGCAACACTACAGTTTGTTGACATAAGAACAGACAATCTTGCGAGCCGCATGTAGCTATAAGCGACAACATTCCACAGGTGGGTTGCAATTCACATTCAGGCCACTATACCTGACCGCACGCGGCAATCAGGGGCGCCGGCACGCGGTAACCAAGATGCCCAGAAGCGACAACTTTCCATTACCGGGTTGTAACTCACGCACAGATCATTACTCTGTGGATACGTAATAACCGAGATATCGTGATTTTGCATTACGCTCTAGCCAACAAAAACAATGATAAAACCCATGCCAGACGGGCCCCACTGTCTGTGGCTCTCTGCAGCCTCTTCCACACTCCAAAGGAGCATTAACCATGCGAAAGCTAACACCAGTCGCACTGCTGTGCGCGTTGTCTGTCCCCACACTTGCCCAGGCTGACTGCGGTGAGGTGTCTATTACCGAGATGAACTGGGCATCCAACACGGTCGTTACCAACGTGGCCAAATTCATCATGGAGCAGGGCTATGGCTGCGATGTCACCGTCGTACCGTCCGATACCGTGCCCGCCGTAACCTCCGTGGCGGAGAATGGCGAGCCGGACATCGTTACCGAGCTGTGGCTCAATTCCGCCGGTGAGGCCTACCTGAGACTTGAAGAACAAGGCAAGGTCGAACGTCTGGGCAAAGTACTTGATCCCGGTGGTCTGGAGGGCTGGTGGATTCCCACATACCTGGCCGAGAAACACCCGGAACTGACAACCATTGAAGGCGTTATGGCAAATCCTGAACTGGTGGGCAACCGCTTCAACAACTGCCCCAGCGGCTGGGGTTGCCGCGTGGTCAATGACAACCTGGTAAGGGCCCTGGACCTGGAAGACTCCGGCATCGAAGTGTTCAACCATGGTTCCGGCGAAACGCTGGCCTCCTCGATGGCCTCCGCCGTGCAGAACGAAGAAGCCTGGTTTGGCTACTATTGGGGCCCGACCGTTCCGCTCGGCAAGTTTGACATGACCCGTGTGGAGCTGGGCGAGTACGAGGAAGATGTTCACACCCGCAACCAGACCCAGGATGCGGATAACCCCGGTGTCTCCGAATTCCCGGCAGCCCCGGTACTGACATCCATCACCACGGATTTCAGGGAAAGGGAGCCGGAAGTTGCCGACATGCTCAGCAAGCTGACCTTCAAGACCGACACCATGAGCAGCCTGCTGGCCTGGATGGACGAGAACAACGCGTCCGCTGAGGAAGCCGCGGTCCACTTCCTCAGTGATAACACTGAAGAATGGTCTGACTGGCTGAACGAATCAGCCAGGAAGCGCCTGGCGGCCGTGCTGGGAGAATAAAGGCCCCTACCCGGACAGGGCCAGCCCCGGCCCTGTCCATTCCAGCCAGTGCAATACCGGAACCAATTCCATTACCCGAATGCGCAGGGGACACTGAACGCAAATGGCTACCTACGATTTCGTGTTTTCGTCACTCGGCCTGAAAGAGTGGTGTGCAGAAGGAACAAGTAACGCCCCGATGACCATGGCGGCGTTGCTGAAAAAAACCCAGGGTACCGAACAGCAAGTGGATTCCCTCTGGGATGTACCCTTTCCATCCATGAATGCCCTCAACGAATCCTGCGCCGCGTTCCCCAAATCACGGGAACTGACCAAGGGGCTCGAACAGGGTTTTCTTTCGGTCAAGGATAACCTCAGCATTGTTCTTGACCCGCTGACCCAGCCTCTGAGCTGGTTTCTGGACGGCGCCCTTTACGTCATGCTGAACACACCCTGGTGGATTGTTATCCCACTATTACTGGCGGTTGTGTTCGTGGTGACCAAATCCTGGAAACTGGTGGTCTTTGTTGTCGTCAGCCTTTTCCTACTGGCGTTTATCGACTACTACCGCTACGCCATGGAGACCCTCTCCATCATCTTTGTATGCGCCTTCCTGTGCGTACTTCTGGGCGTGCCGATAGGCATAGCCATGTCCCGCAACGATATGATGCAACGGATGACGATCCCCGTGCTGGACATGTTGCAGACATTGCCACCCTTTGTGTACCTGATCCCGCTGATCTTCCTGTTCAGCGTGACCGAATCCAAGCTGTACGGCATCGCCATTATTCTCTACGCCATCGTACCGGTTATCCGCCTGACCAACCTGGGCATCCGCCTGGTGGACAAAGACGTGATCGAAGCGGCCGACGCGTTCGGCATGACCAGCCAGCAAAAGCTGTTCAAGGTCCAGATTCCCCTGGCGCTGCCCAACATCATGGCCGGGGTGAACCAAACCATCATGATGAGCCTGGCGATGGTGGTTATCGCCTCACTGGTGTCCGCGCCAGGCCTCGGGGTACTGGTGCTTCAGGGCATTCGCAACCTTGAGCTGGGTGTCGGGCTTGTTGCCGGCCTGGGCATCGTCATTCTGGCGGTTATCCTTGACCGGGTGACCAAGGCCTCACTGGCGCGTATCAACGCCTCACAGAAACAGTAAGGGAGCGAATTGTGGACCGGAATATCAAGATTTCCATCCGGAACCTGTACAAGATCTTCGGCCCCGACCCTGTAGGTGCGCTGGAGCATGTGCGTGGCGGCATGGGCAAGGCCGAGTTGCTGGAGAAGCACAACCACGTGCTTGGCCTCAAGGACATCAACGTCGACATGCACGAAGGCGAGATTACCGTCATCATGGGGCTTTCCGGCTCCGGCAAGTCCACGTTGATACGCCATCTCAACCGGCTGATCGAGCCCACTGCCGGTGAAGTCCAGGTCGATAGCGAGGATGTCCTGCAATTCAACGAGGACCAGCTGAGGAATCTTCGGCGGGAACGGATGTCGATGGTTTTCCAGAAGTTTGCGCTGCTCCCCCACAAGACGGTGCTGGAAAATGCCGGTATGGCGCTTTTGGTTCGGGGTTACTCCGTGGACGAATTCGAAGGCGAAGCGAAAAAGTGGCTTGCCCGGGTGGGCCTGGAAGGCAATGAATACCAGTACCCACACCAGCTCTCCGGCGGCATGCAGCAAAGGGTGGGTATTGCCCGGGCGCTGGCGTCAAATTCCCCGGTGATGCTGATGGACGAGCCGTTCTCGGCTCTCGACCCGCTGATTCGCTCCGACATGCAGGACCTGCTGCTGGAGCTGCAGGAGGAGCTGCACAAAACCGTCATATTCATCACCCACGATCTGGACGAGTCCCTGAAGCTGGCGGACCACCTGGTCATCCTCAAGGATGGAAATATTGTGCAGCAGGGTGAGCCCCAGGAAATCCTGATGCACCCCAATGACCCGTACATCACCAACTTCATCAGCGATATCAACCGCGCCAGAGTTCTGCGGGTACGCTCGGTCATGAAGAAAACCACGGACGCACTGGAAGAGTGCGCTGGTGATGTTTCCGACCGCGATAACCTGGAATCGGTAATAGCCCGGTCTGGCGGCGATACCAATCTTACCTATCGTGTGGTCAAAAAGGGTAAGCAGGTGGGCATTCTGGACATGAAGGAACTCGTCAAGGCGCTGGTGCCCACCGAAGCTTCCGTAGGTGATGCCAGGAGTCGTTACTGACAGTGTGGATCACGGGTTTTCCGCCCTGAACACAAGCAGATGACAGATTCCTGATGTGGGGGCTATGATTGGGTTGATGCCGCATCGTCGCGGATCCCTGGTGCCCCCACAATTGTGAAGCCGGCGCCAATCACGAGGGGTACATGGTGGACATTGCCCGGGAAATCCTCACGGAGTCCGGCTATGCCGTAGAGTACCTCAACAGCTGGACCTACAGCGACATTGAATCACTCCACGACCAGAAGCTGCTGGTGATCAACGGATACTCCTACACCCGGGAGCTGGATCGCTACATCGAGCAGTACCAGGCAACGGATCGAAAATGGCCGGGTTCAGCAAATCCGGGACACCTACGGCCTCACTCTGTGGACGGATAGGCCCTGATCACCCGGCCGTCTGACGAGGTCAGCAAAAGTTCCCCCTGCCTGCCGATATCAAACCGCGTGGCGTCTGACAGCAACGACAGGAAACGGGCCTCCTGATCCATTAACGCGGGTGCGCAGGCCTTCTTGGTGGACACCAGCCGGGTAAACCCGAGGCCTTCGCCGGTCAGCTTCCAGCCTCCACTGAATTCGTTGCAGGAGGCGTGCCCAACCACCCGATTCTCTGGCAGAAATTCTATGGTAGGCCGCGAGCCGTCAACAACGCTGGTATCATCGATACCATCGACCACCCATTCCTTACCCTGCAGCAACCGCTTCGGCTTTCCGCCGCAGCCACGGAGCTGGTCGCCATTGACCTCCAGGCGAACCTGGTTGGGGTGGGGCATGCCGGTCATCGAGTCACGGCACAGCTGGGGGGCCGTTACCAGGGTTATCCGGATCTCCTCCCCTTCGGCGTGGAAAGTGCGGCCGGTGGCACTGCTTTGAACGGTTTCGTAGCGCAGTTCCACGGGGCTTTCGCCCATTCGCTCAAGCACCAGTTGGCCCGGTTCCACAATGGCGCGCCAGAACGGTTCATTGCCCCTGGCGGTAAAAGGCAGCTCCACGGCCCCGGGGTCCGGATCGCTGGTATCGGTTGGGCGGCTGTTTTCGGGAGTGGACGAGCAACCGGCCAGCACTGCGAGACTGGCCAGGGCCGGGGCAATACAGCGTGTGAATCCATTCATTGTCAGTTTCCTGTTCCATTAGGGGCTGCCATTGCGGCAGCGTGTTTTGAAGACTGCCGATTTTAATGCACAGTGGTTACCATTTCCTGCCTCAAAGCATTACGCTTAGGCCATTTAATACGCTGGAGAATACTGCACCATGGCCATCAAACTCTACCAGTTTGCGATATCCCATTACTGCGAAAAGGTTCGCTGGGCGCTGGATTACAAGGGGCTGAATTACGAGGCCATCAGCCTGCTGCCCGGCCAGCACGTCAATACCATCCGCAAACTCACCGGCGGGGATTCTTCGGTGCCGGTGCTGGACCATGACGGGCACCGGGTTCAGGGGTCTAAAGAAATCATCGACTACCTGGATGACACCTTTCCAGAGAACCCACTGACACCGGCCAATCCTGAAACCCGCGAGATTGCCCTGGCCTGGGAACAGCGGCTGGACGATGAAGCCGGGCCTGCCGTGCGCTGCTACTCCTATCATCATTTCCTGCAGCGACCCAAGGTGGTCGTTCCCCTGCTTGCGGCAGGCACCCCCTTCTACAACAGGATTCTGCTGAAACTGGCATTCAGCCGTGTGGATGAAATCATGCGCAAGTGGATGAAGATCAACGAGAAAACAGCAGAGCAATCACGGGAAACCATGGAAGCCTACCTGACCGAGCTGGCGGAAGCGTACCGGCAGAAACCCTACCTAGCTGGCGACAGCTTCTCCCGCGCCGACCTTGCTGCTGCCGCACTGTTCGCACCCATGTTCCAGCCGGAACAGTATCCGGTGCCCTGGCCCAAACCGGCAAAAATTCCAAGAGACATCAAGGCCTGGCTGGACCAGTGGCAACCGCAGATCGAGCCCCTGGCGAAGGTTTACGCTGCTAATCGCTGAGCTGCTGCCGGCGTTCCCTGCCCGGGGAGTTGCCGGTCCAGCGGCGGTATGCGCGGGTAAAGGCACTCTGTTCGGAAAAGCCAAGCAGCAGGGCAATGTCCGTCAGTGTCAGCGACGGATCTGCCAGGTACTGCCGGGCCAGTTGCTCGCGACTGCTATCCAGCCATTGTTGCCAGCCAAGCTGGTGCCGGGCCAACCGCCGCTGAAGAGTGCGGGGTGACATATGCATGGCGCCGGCTGCCCGGGCCAGAGTGGGCTCGCCATCGGAAAGCAGTTTCAGCAGGACCTGTTGCAGTTGGCGATCGGTGCTGGCGTTGTCATCAGAGCTCTCCGGCAATGCCCGTAACAACGCCCTGGCCTGCCGGTCCAGCAGTTCCCGCAGGGTTGGATCCCGTCGGGGCATGGGCAGGCTCAGGTAGTGCAGTGGAAAGCGCACCCGCACATGGCTGTCATTCCAGGTTACCGGACAGCCAAAGAACGCCTCGTAAGCCCGCGCGGTTTCCGCATCAACCTTTTCCAGAAAACTCACTGCAGAGGGTGGAGGCGGCTGGTCGATCTGGCGACGCATGAAAGTCACCAGGGCCGCAATCGCTGCGCCATCCGCCTGCTGGCCCAGTTCATTATCCGAGCTCGGCCAGCGCATCTCGGCCTGGTCACCGACAACCTCGATCTCCGCGAGGCTGGCACCATAGAACAGGGTTTCGTAGCGCTGGTAGGCCCGCATGGCTTCCCCCAGGGTATCCGATGCCAGCACCAGATAGCCAAGCACCCCTAGATGGCCCGGAAGTACACAGGCGCCCACACCCAGCTCCGGCGCAACACGGCCCGGCACCAAGGCCAGCCCCCGGGACAGAAGATCCCGCCAGACCGGCACCGGGACATTATCCCGCGATGCCCATCGCGCCAGCGACATCCGCAAAGGCCCCGCATCCAGCCCCTGCTTATCCAGCCAGTCGGAAAGCAGTCCGATCCAGGCACCGGTTACCCGGATTACCCTGGCCACTGTTCATTCTCCGTCATGCACGTAACCTCTATTGCATTGGCATCGATAGTCAATTTTATGGCATGAATTGTCAATTTTAATCGTGATGATCGGAGCAGAATCAACCTGTATCAACCAATAAAGATATGGGTAGAGCATGGCATTGACGGACATGATGGCAACCGTACTGGAGGGCAGCGGGTTGCTGTCGCTCTGGGATACCCTGACCCCCTGGCTGGCACTGGATGAACGACAGCTGATCTTTGTTGTCGCCACACCGGTATTCATTGCCGTCACACTCTGGGAATACCTGCGCATTCGCCATGACCCCAGGCGCATGGATGTACCGGAAGCCATCCGCAACTTTGGCCTCGGTGCCGGTTATCAGGTCACCGAACTGCTGTTTGCGGGCCTGATTGCTTTTCCCGTTTACGCATTCCTCTACCACCACCGGATTCTGGATCTGGAACTGGGCTGGGTAACAGGGATACTGACCTTTCTGGGCGTGGACTTCTGTTTCTACTGGATGCACCGCTCAAGCCACCGCGTGCGCTGGTTCTGGGCAGCCCATGTGGTGCATCACTCCTCGGAGCGGATGAATTTCTCCACCGCCATGCGCCAGAATGCCACCAACATCTTCAACGGCATGTGGGTTTTCTACCTGCCGCTGGCCCTGGTCGGGTTCAATCCGGTGTGGATCGGCAT
>CAZFPG010000156.1:0-7668 GCA_964521055.1 uncultured Marinobacter sp. | reverse complement strand
CAGCCATATGGGTGACCCCGGCTGCGCCATCGCACAGGCTGCCGAGGATGGGCGGATAAGCGTAGAACGGATGAAAAGCTTCAACCGGATTCTACAGGACATGGCAGAACAGCAATCCCGGGGGCTGAAAGCTGACTGAACGGGTCTACCAGTTCAGCTCCCCGGGTTCAGGCGCTTCTTTTTCTTCATTCCAGTTACCTTCCTCAAGACGCTCCATGGCCTCCTGCTGTTCCTCTTCGGAGGGCGCGGTGAGGTCAATCAATGGCTCGCTTGATCGGCCAGCGTTGCTCTGAATGCCTTCGGCCGTTTTCTTGTTCATCACGATAATGGAAATGCGGCGGTTAACCGGTGCCTGTGGATCGTCCTGGTCAAACAGCACGGAGTCACTCAGGCCCACTACCCGGCCAATTTGCTGTTGCCTCACGCCACCGGCCACCAGTGCTCTACGTGCCGTATTGGCGCGGTCGGCCGACAGCTCCCAGTTGGTGTAACCAGGGCGACCGCCGAACGGGGTTGAATCCGTATGGCCGGTGATGCTCAGCTTGTTGTTGACAGTGCTCAGGGTTTTGGCCAGCTCAAACAGGATATCCTGGGAATAATACTTGAGTTCGGCCCGGCCACTGTCGAACATCGGGCGCTGTGAGCGGTCAACAATCTGGATTCGCAGGCCTTCACTGGTGATGTCGATCAACAGCTGGTCCTTGAATTCCTGCAGGGTTTCATTCTGTTCAATCCTTTCTTTCAGGTCCTGGAACAGCTCTTCCATCTGCTGCTGCTCCAGGGTCTGGGCCAGCTCCTCGACAACCTGATCTTCAATCTGGATATCGCTGCGCTCGATATCCTCGCTGCTCTCGTTGATGACAGAAGCACTGCCCTCAAGATCAACGGGGTTGGGTGAGCCGCCTTCGGTAAAGCCTACCGGGTCCTTGAAATAACCCTCTACTGCCCGTTTCTGCTCCGGGGATGCGGTGGCTGTCAGCCATAGCACAAGGAAAAACGCCATCATGGCGGTGGCGAAATCGGCGAAGGCCACTTTCCACGACCCACCGTGGTGTCTGCCGACAACTTTCTTTTTCCGCTTTACGATAATTGGCTGGTCTTCCAAGAAACTGCTCCCGACGGCTTATGTTCAGATTATTTCGAACGCACGTGGTCGTTCAGTTCCTGGAATCCGGGCCGCTTGTCCGACGGCAGCGCCTTACGGCCGAATTCGATGGCCATCTGGGGTGCCTGGCCGGAAACTGTCGCAACAATCGCTGATTTCAAACATTCATAGGCCTTGAGCTCATAGCGGGCCGAGTGCTCCATGGCGATGGATGTGGGGCCGACAAAGCCATAGCCCATCCAGATACCAAGGAACGTGCCCACCAATGCCGCCGCCACGCTGAGACCGATTTTTTCCGGCCCCTCGGTCAGGAAATTCATGGTAATAACAATACCAAGTACCGCCGCGACAATACCGAGCCCGGGCAATGCATCCGCTATCTTGTTGACGGCATGGGCCGGCTCCTCCAGCTCATGCTGGCGGCTGTCGATCTCATTCTCCATCATGCCTTCCAGCTCGTGGGTCGCCATGTTTCCGGAGCTGATAATCCGCAAGTAGTCAGTCATGAAGGCAAGCAGGTACTTGGATTTCATGATGGCCGGGTAGCGGGTGAAAATCTGGCTGTCCTGGGGGTTGTCGATGTCCTCTTCGATGGCCATGACACCCTGTTTCCGGGATTTGTCGAAAACTTCGTACATCAGGCTCAGCAGGTCCATGTAATAGGACTTGTTGTAGGGTGAGCCAGTCAACTGGATGAGGACGCCCTTGCCAACTTCCTTGATGGTGTGCAACGGGTTTGCAATGACGAAGGACCCTAGCGCTGCACCGCCGATAATCAGGATTTCAGTAGGCTGCCACAACACCATGAGATGACCGCCATGGAGGACATAGCCCCCCAGGACGCTTGCAACTACAATAACTGCGCCGATTATAAGTAGCATGGAAAGAGAACATACCTTCTGTGATTGTTATCGGAGACGGTGACCGGGCAGCCATTCCGCGTTGCCCAGATAATAGCAAGCGCCGGTCGTAACCGCGAAGGTGTGAAACAATTTCTATACACACCGTACGGTTTGGTAGACTTTGCCACTTTGAGCGCCAAGGATCACTCCTGATGTACGACAAGCTATTTGTAAAGGGCCAGTATATAGCCCCACAGCTGACCATTTCCCGCCTGGCCGGACGCCTTGCAGACAACGAAAGCCTTCCCGCGCTCAAGAACCGCGTTGTGAACTGGTTTATCGGCCGGTATGGCGTAGACATGAGCGAGGCAGTTGAACCAGACCCTGCCGCCTACCCCAGCTTCAACGCCTTTTTTACCCGTGCGCTCAAGCCGGGGCAGCGACCCGTGGCTACAGGGGAGTCAGTAATCGCCAGTCCTTCGGATGGCACCATAAGCCAACTGGGCCGCATCAATGATGGCCGGGTTTTCCAGGCCAAGGGTCAGTCTTTCAGCCTTAAGGAACTGCTTGGCGGCGATCAGGAGCGCGCAAGCACATTCACAGACGGCGAGTTTGCGACCATTTACCTTGCCCCCCGGGACTATCACCGGGTTCACATGCCATTGGCAGGCACCCTGCGGGAAATGGTTTATGTTCCCGGCAGACTGTTTTCCG
Organism: uncultured Marinobacter sp.; assembly: GCA_964521055.1. Lineage (GTDB taxonomy): Bacteria > Pseudomonadota > Gammaproteobacteria > Pseudomonadales > Oleiphilaceae > Marinobacter. The sequence continues at coordinate 5,007 of CAZFPG010000156.1, read as the reverse complement.
TGAATCCGACCACGGCGGAAAACGTACCCAACCTGTTCGCACGTAACGAGCGGGTAGCCTGTATTTTTGACACCGAAGCAGGCCCGATGGCCTTCGTGCTGGTGGGTGCGATGATTGTCGGCAGCGTTGAAACCACCTGGGCTGGCATTGTGGCCCCGGGCAAACGCCAGGTGGATGTCACCCGCTACGACAACCTCAAGACACCGATACGCTTTGAAAAGGGCGAGGAAATGGGGCGGTTCCGCCTGGGTTCAACCGTTATCATGGTGATGCCCAAGGGCACTGTGGCCTGGAACAGCGATCAGGCCGCTGGCGGAAGGGTTCGCATGGGAGAAGCATTCGGGGAGATCAGGCCCGGTCAGCAGGAAACGCAATAACACCGGCGAGATCATCCAGCCCCAACTTCAGCATCAGCAAGCGGTCCAGGCCCAGCGCAACTCCGGAACAGTCCGGCACTCCCGCTTCCAGCGCCGCCAGGAATGCCTGGTCTACAGGCATTTCCGGCTTGCCGGCGGACACGCGCGCCTGATTGTCTGCCGCGAACCGACGCAGCTGTTCTTCCCTGTCGGTGAGCTCCCAGTAACCATTACACAGCTCGACTCCCTGCACATAGAGTTCGAAGCGATGGGCCTGACGCAGCCCGTCCTGCTCCGACACACGCGCCAGGGCGGCCTGGGATTCCGGGTAGCCGGTAATAAACACTGGCCCGATGTCGGCCAGTGCCGGTTCTATCTGGCAACTCATCAACAGATCCAGGCAGTTGTCACGGGTAAACCCCTGCAATTGTGGCGGCTCCATCCATTGCTCACAACGGGCGGCCAACTCGCTTTTACTGGCCAGAAACGGGTCAATGCCTGCGAAGCGGAGGAAAGCCTCCCGATAGCGCATGATGCCTGGCGCCTCACAACCCAACCAGCCACAGACCAGGTCGGAAACCTCCGCCATCAGGTCGGCGTCAGTGAAGCCGGGGCGATACCACTCAAGCAGGGAGAATTCGGGGTTGTGCCGCCGGCCGGATTCGCCGTCGCGGAACACCCGCGCGACCTGATAAATGGGCCCGGAGCCCGACGCCAACAGGCGCTTCATGTGATATTCCGGCGACGTCTGGAGCCAGCCTTCCGCGGAGCCTGCTGCAACGGGGGTGGGCGAGGCCGGAATGCTGTCGATATTGATATCGGTAACACCGCAACGGCCCAGCACCGGCGTTTCCACCTCGAGTACACCCCGTTGGGCAAAAAAGCCGCGCACCCAGGCCAACTGACGTGCACGGCTTTCAAGGGCAGCCAGGGATGCAGTCGGCTGCCAGAGAGGCGTTGCAGTCACTTCGACAACCGATTAGCTGCTTTTGACACGGCTGACATATTCGCCGGAACGGGTATCCACCTTGAGCACCTCACCAATGGTAATGAACAATGGCACGTTCACAACAGCACCGGTGGAAAGGGTTGCGGGTTTTGAGCCGCCCTGGGCGGTATCGCCTTTCATGCCGGGGTCTGTATCCACCACTTCCAGCTCAACGAAATTGGGCGGCGTGACCGTCAATGGCGCACCGTTATAGAGTGTAACGGTGTACACGTCCTGCTCTTTCAACCATTTGAGGGCATCACCAACGGCTTTTGCATCCGCCGGATACTGCTCGAACGAGCCGTCTGTCTTCATGAAGTGCCAGAATTCGCCATCGGTATAAAGGTACTCCATTTCCAGATCAATCACGTCAGCCGCTTCCAGGCTTTCGCCGGACTTGAAGGTGCGCTCCCACTGGCGGTTGGTCATCAGGTTGCGCAGCTTGACCCGGTTGAATGCCTGGCCCTTGCCGGGCTTTACGAATTCGTTATCGAGAATGATACAGGGGTCGCCGTCCAGCAAAACCTTAAGACCGCTGCGGAATTCGTTGGTAGAATATGAAGCCATGAAATTATCACCTGAAAAGATGCGTATAAAAATTCGAAGGTCGCTATGATACAGCGAACCGCCACCCGTATAGAAGCCCGCCCTCCGGATCGTGACACCCGCAGCTGGCAACAGCTGCTTTCAGCTTCTGTCACAACACCGGAGGAGTTGCTCCGGCGGCTACAGCTCGACCCCGATGTCTGGCTTTCCGGGGCCCGCGAAGGTCACCGGCTGTTTCCGTTACGGGTTCCGGAGCCCTATCTGGAGCGCATCGTCCCCGGCGATCCGGCGGATCCTTTGTTGCTGCAGGTGCTGCCGCTGTCCGCCGAAGCGGACTCCGAACCCGGCTTTGTCCGGGATCCACTGCAGGAAAGCGGCTCGATGCCGGCCACCGGACTCATCCGCAAGTACCAGAGCCGCGCCCTGCTTATGGTCACCGGGCAATGTGCCATTAACTGCCGTTACTGCTTCCGACGCCACTTCCCCTACGACGAACACCGGCTTTCGCCCCGGGACCGTGCGGAAGCACTGACGAGCCTTGCCAGCGACACCCGCATCAACGAAGTGATTTTCAGTGGCGGCGACCCGCTCGTCGCCGGCGACCGGCTGCTGTCTTCCTGGGCCGAATCACTGGCGGATATTCCCCACATCCGGCGCCTGAGGATTCACACCCGGCTGCCTGTGGTAATTCCCCAGCGTGTCTGCGATTCCCTGCTTGCCTGGCTTTCCGAAAGCCCGTTGCAGGTTGTGATGGTGATCCACACCAACCACCCGGCCGAACTGGATGCCGGGACGCAACACGCTCTGGGGCGGTTAAAGGCTGCTGGTGTCACGCTGCTTAACCAGAGCGTTATCCTCAAAGGTGTCAATGATTCAGCAGAGGTTCTGGCGGCACTGAGCGAGCGTCTGTTTGAGTGTGGCGTACTACCTTACTATCTGCACGCCTTTGACCCGGTGGAAGGTGCCCATCACTTCGATGTCACTGACGACAGGGCCAGAGCGCTGGTCCGGCAATTAATCGGCATGCTGCCCGGTTTTCTGGTGCCAAAGCTTGTCAGGGAGGTACCCGAACGGCCCGGAAAGACGCCCCTGGACCTGTTTGCGTGACACGTTTGGCAAAGTTGGCCCGAATTTACTTGTTAAACTTTGTCAACTCGTGCTTTTCTCGCTTTTTGTTGTGTGTTTGCTATTTTAGAGTGCAAAGAGCGATAACAATAAGAATCTGTACTTGCAGCGTTTTCCTAAATGTACGTGGGCACCGGTTAATCAGTGCCTGCGGTTCGTGACGCAACCCGGAGTACCAACCGTGGCCCAGATAATTGGCGTGATCTCATGGAAGGCATGATCCTGAAACCCGATCTCCGTGTTCCTGAACAGAAAACGGCGAGCCTCTCGTTTTGCCAGACTTCTCCAAAAGCCTTCAGGGACTGGGTCAACCAGCTACCCATGGCCAATATTGGTGAGGCCTCGCGGCAGCTCTATCATGCCATCATCGAGCTCAACCAACTGTTTGTCGCGCCGCAGCAGCGCCTGCAGCTGCTGGAACTGATCCGCCCCAAGATACACTTTGTATGCTCCGAGCTGTCCAGACATTACCTGGGCCTGGCCGTTGCACTGCCGGAAAAGCAGCGCAAGATTGCCAACCTGTCCCAGGCACTGCAGCTTCATGCGGCCAGTGGCTATAAACTCTGTGTCCTGGAGTTTCTGGACAATGGCGGCCTGGACAAGAACCGTAAAGCGGTTGCCACGGCGATTCACCGGGCCATTTCCGAGCTGGCTGCAACCATCGTACGGTCCCACCAGCTGTATTGCCCCAGCCCGGCCCAAAGCTGGCTGGAGTGCCATCGCCTGTTCCGATTTGCCCATCGCAACAAACTCAACGGGCTGTCTGTCGACGATGAAACCCTGACACACCGTCGCGCCAGTACGGTTGAGGACAGTTACAAGCGTATCCTGCTGCTTGGCTGCGCAAGACCCAACCAGTTACGGCAGGCAGAACTGGCACAGGCCTATGAGCTGTTCGAAAACTGGACCCACCTCGTTTCCTGTGGCCCTGAAACCGACAATGACAGCCTGTTTGTGGTAAACATGGAGCGGGACACCGCACCCGTCTATCGCAGCCTGCTTGAACAGAAGCCCGGTAACGACAGCTACAACTTCGACACCCGTGAACTGTCAGAACAGATTACCGAATCACTGCATTCCCGTAATCAGAAGGGTGGCCAGGGTGGCAGCAGGCTGGAGCTTCCGCCCCGGGTTGGCGATACCCTGCTGACCCACCTCAGCCAGGCGCTGGGAATTCTGGCCAAACGCAATTTCAACCGCATTGCCAGCCAGGGTACCCTGGAAATATGCGTGGGGCTGACAGCCACCCACTTTTACGTGGCCGGCGCCAAAACGTTCAACGAATTTGTCAGTGGCAATGACAATGGCCATCATGACCCGGACAACCAGTTTCTGAAGTCCTCACGTCGCAGGGACGACGCCTGGGCCGGCGCCCATGATGCGGGCCCCGGCGACGAGCCGGTCCAGTCGGCGGATACCCCCATCAACTTCCGCAACAGCATCGGTGCCACGCCCGATAGCGAGCATGACCGCAGGCGCCCCCAGTCCCATCACGCACTGCTGATCAATACCAGCCCGGGCGGTTACTGCGTTGGCTGGGAAACCAATGTGCCGACATCGCTTCAGGCGGGAGAAATACTCGGTGTTCGGGAGCACTCCAACCATCCCTGGAGCATTGCCGTGGTGCGCTGGATTCGCCAGGTGCGTAATCAGGGCACCCAGGTTGGCATTGAGTTGCTGGCCCCCAGTGCGGCACCCTGTGGCGTAAGGCTGATCCAGAAAGTGGGCAATAGCAGTGAATACCTGCGTGGCCTGCTGTTGCCGGAAATCAGCGTGGTTAACCAGGCTGCCACCCTCATTACACCAAGGCTGCCGTTTCAGTCAGGAAGCCGCATATCACTGCTGCACGATGGCCGCGAGGATCAGGGCACCCTTTCCCGCAAGATTTCCGCTACGGGAAGCATCAGCCAGTTTGAGCTCAAGCTTCAGAATGGCGGAACCACAACCATGAGCAACCCGAACTCGGCAGCAGGCACCAGCGAGGATGAGTTC
>CAZFPG010000155.1:0-7679 GCA_964521055.1 uncultured Marinobacter sp. | reverse complement strand
GCTGACCTGTTCCCATTGCTCCTCGTCCAGCCCCTGCAGTGCCACTTCCTGTACCGGCTCGCCTGCAGGGTCGGATGCCAGGCCATCGGATTGCTCGGCAGTCAGCCCGGCGTTGGCAATCGGGGCAGACGTGTCCGCGGACTCCCATCCGGCCCCGGCGCCAAAACCCACCACCAATGCCAGGGTTACCATGGCCACCGCTGGCCAGTGCCAGCTCCGCTCACGGCCAACCTGATGCGATGCAATCTGTCCGGACGACTTCTGCGACCCGCCGTCCAGTTCCTCCCTGACACCGGCGCTGACGTCCACACGATTGTCGGCCAGATTGCCCTGATGCATCAGATCACGCACCTGCTGCCAGCGCTGCCATTGGGAGCGCACTTCATCCTGGCGGGCATGGGACAACAGTCGGCGGACAGACAGTTCGTCTGCTTCATCGTCCATCATGGCCGACAGGGTTTCTTTGAGACGATCATCCATAGGACGCAACCTCATTATGTCCGGGATTCGTTTAACAAGGGGCCAAGGTGACGATCCACCGCATCCCGTGCCCTGAAAATACGCGACCTGACTGTACCAATCGGACACTCGAGAATACCGGCGATATCTTCATAACTCAGCCCGTCATATTCCCTGAGCAAAAACGCTGACCTGAGCTCCTCCGGCAGGTTGGCTATAGCCGCCCTGAGCGCCTCCTGCAACTGGTCCCGCTGCAACAGTTTTTCTGGTGACGCGTTGTCCCGCAGCCTCGAGCCATCGTCAAAGTTCTCGGCTTCAGCGGCGTCAGCACTCCCCTGTGGACGGCGCCCCCGGGATTCCAGGAAATTCTTGGCCGTATTCACCGCAATCCGGTACAGCCAGGTATAGAACGCACTGTCACCCCGGAAGCGGTCTATCGCACGATAGGCCTTGACGAAGGTTTCCTGGGTCAGGTCCATCACTTCCTGACTGTCGTAAACATACCGGCTGATGATCGACGCTACCCGTGACTGGTATTTGACCACCAACAGGTCAAAGGCAGGCCGGTCACCATGACGGACCTTCCTTACCAACTGAAGGTCTGTCTGGCTTTCGCTGTTATCTTCCTTGTGTCTTTCAGTATCCGCAGTCATGGACGGAGTGCCGGGGTTGCCATAGCGAGCGACCATCTGGTCAGCTTGCCTGTACTTCGGTGGATTCATGCTGCTGCCCGGTGTCCGATTAGGCTATGGTGCACCCGGTTCTGCGGGAGCACCCCGTCAAGCCAAATAGACAGCAGGCACAAAGTTTAGTTCAATACACACCCACATTATGGCCTGCGATAACGACCCGATGCCACAATCCTACGAATTCGATGTCCTGATAGTCGGCAGCGGCGCAGCCGGTCTGACCGTTGCCCTGAATCTGCCTGAACACCTGCAGGTTGCCGTCGTCAGCAAAGCTGACATCAGCAGCGGTGCAACACTCTGGGCCCAGGGCGGCATTGCAGCGGTGCTGGATGATGAAGACTCCCTGGAAAACCACATCAGCGACACACTCAGCGCAGGCGGCGGCCTTTGCCACGAGGATGCCGTCCGGTTCACCGTGGAGCATGGCCGCGAAAGCATCGACTGGCTGATTGACAGCGGGGTTACGTTCACCCGCGACGACGATTCACACTACCATCTTACCCGAGAGGGTGGACACAGCCACCGGCGCATTATTCATGCCGCCGACGCAACCGGTCACGCGGTTTCCACCACCCTGACGTCCCAGGCCCAGGCGCGGCCCAACATTACACTGATGTCGGGCCGCGTTGCCGTGGACCTGATCACCAACCGCAAACTGTCACTTCCCGGCAACGCTTGCGTGGGCGCCTACATCCTTAATCTGGAAGACAACCACGTTGAGCTGTTCCGCGCTCGCTTTACCATTCTGGCTACGGGCGGTGCCAGTAAAGCCTACCGCTATACCACCAACCCCGATGGCGCTTCCGGTGACGGTATTGCCATGGCCTGGCGTGCCGGTTGCCGGGTGGGCAACATGGAATTCAACCAGTTCCATCCCACCTGCCTGTACCACCCCCATGCCAAATCATTCCTGATTACCGAAGCGGTGCGGGGCGAAGGCGGTGTCCTGCTGCTGCCGGATGGCACACGGTTCATGGACAGATTCGATGACCGGGGCGAGCTGGCCCCCAGGGACATTGTCGCCCGCGCCATCGACCATGAGATGAAGCGCCTGGGTGCGGATCACCTGTACCTGGACATCAGCCACAAGCCGGCTGACTTCGTCAGGCATCATTTCCCGACCATTTACGAAAAATGCCTGACTTTCGGGATTGATATCACCAACGAGCCCATCCCGGTGGTTCCTGCGGCTCACTACACCTGTGGTGGCATACTCAGTGACGACCGCGCCCGTACTGATATCAACCAGCTCTATGTCGTTGGTGAAGCGGCGTTTACCGGACTGCACGGAGCCAACCGCATGGCCAGCAATTCCCTGCTGGAATGCCTGGTCTATGGCCGTGCCGCTGCTGCGGATATCGCACGGCGGGAATCGGTTATCCCGGCTCCGCCACCAGCACCTGACTGGGACGAAAGCCAGGTGCGGGATTCCGACGAGGACGTGGTAATCTCCCACAACTGGGACGAACTCCGGCATTTCATGTGGGATTACGTGGGCATCGTCAGAACCACCAAACGTCTCCAGAGGGCCAAACACCGCATTGATCTTCTGGAGCGTGAAATCGGCGAGTTCTACAGCAACTACCGTGTCTCCAATGACCTGCTGGAACTGCGGAACCTGGTTACCGTTGCCGACCTGATCATCTGCTCCGCCCTGCAGCGCAGGGAAAGCCGTGGCCTGCACTACACGCTGGATTTCCCGGGGCTGCTCCACGAGGCGAAAGATACCGTACTGGTTCCTACAACCTATAGACGTCCCGCTCCCTGACCGGGGCGGTCGAAACTGATCCTACTGGCAACTGAGAGTATCCATGTCTGAAAACATAGACTTTAACCGCCTGTGGTGGCACAGCCGTCGCGGCATGCTTGAGCTGGACGTATTACTGATACCCTTCCTGGAACAGGCCTATCGGGATTTGCCGGCGGAGGATCAGGCGCGCTATGAGAAACTCATCACCTGCGAAGACAGCGACATGTTCGAGTGGTTCATGCAACGCAGCCGCCCGGAAGACCCGGACTTGCAACGTATCGTCGATATCATCCTGAAACGTGTCCAGCCGGATTGAACTGCACATATCGCCATCACATCCGGTGGCGCTTCTGTGCGCCCTGCCCTGGTTGTTGCTGACCGCGCTGGTGGCGCTTGTCGCCAGCGCCCATAACCTGTTCCTGCTGGCACTCGTTGCCATTACACTTTCCGGAGCCGTCTTCCAGTATCGCCGCAGTGGTTTGCTGGCAGGGCCGGATGCAGTGACCGGTCTACGGACTGAAAACCAGCATCTCTACGCCCGCCTCCGCTCCGGTTCGGAAGTTGCCGTAACACCAGCCAGTGAAAGCCGGGTGAGCGCAGGGATCGCCATCTTGAAACTGCAACGTACCGGCTCCATATCCGGTACATATCCTGTTGTTCTGGTTGCGCTTACACCCGGACTCTGTAACACCTCGGCGGAAGCATTCCGCCAACTGAGGGTCTGGCTTCGCCTGGGATCATCTTCCGGCGCCCGGCAACCACTTAATGTTCAGGAAATCCACTGATTCTGGAGCACTCCATGTCAGACACCGATATTCCGGCCGCAAGTCAGCCGCTGCCGCACCCGTCCCGCGTCACGATTTCCGACCGGGTTGTTGCCCGCATAACCGGTCCGGGAACCGACAAGTTCCTGCAGGGACAGTTCAGCCAGCAGATCGACGACGTCACCCAGAACCATTCTCCAAGGGCCGCAGCCTGCACCCCGAAGGGTCGCGCCTATTGCCTCACCAGACTGGTCCGGGAGGGCGACGACGTATTGATGGAGCTACCCGTGGAACTGGCGGACGACACCGTCAGCCATCTTCAGAAATATCTGATGCTGTTCCGCGGCACCTCCATGGCGGTGGAGACCGGCACACGGATTATCGGGTTGATGGGGGAGTCCACAGCCGGACAACTGCTGCCGGACGCCAGCGGTAAACTGGCCGCCGCCGGGGATACCGTGGACGTTCATGGGGGTCGGCTGATTCGCACAATGGACACCGCCGAAGGCATGGCCCGCTACGAGCTGTGGCAAACCGGCGATCTGGACAGCGCGCTGCAACAGGCACTGAATGATATCCCGGAGACCACACTGGCCGACTGGCACGGGTCCGAGATTGCCGCCGGTGTAGCGGCACTTACCCCGGCTACCAGGGAAGGTTTTGTGCCGCAAATGCTGAACTGGCAGCACGTAGGCGGCATTCACTTCAAGAAGGGCTGCTACACCGGGCAGGAGGTCATCGCCCGCATGCATTTTCTGGGGCAACTCAAAAAAAGCCTGTTCCGGTTCGCCATGGGCGGGACTGAAAAACTGCCGGTCCCGGGAGAGACCATTGTGAACGGTGATCGCTCTGTGGGTACCGTGATCAGTTCGGTCGCCTATACTGACGGCACTGCGGAACTTCTTGCGGTGGTTCGCCACGATGCGGCGGAGCAGGGCCTTGCACCGGAGAGCGCACCAGACGCCTCCCTTTCGATGCGTCCACTGCCTTATCAGGTTTCCGAACGTGAACAAACGGGGCCGTCTGATACATAAGTTGACAGGAAGAATCCGGAAAATTTGCTATAAAGTACTTCATATACCTGAACATTTTGGCCTTTCCGGACTCTTTTCCCGGCCAGGCAACATTCAACAGGCGGACCACAACTGACCATGTCGAACATTGTCGAGACCATAAAAACCGATCTGACCGATGCCATTGAAAACGACAAACTTGTACTCCCGACGCTTCCCGAAGTTGCGTTGCAGGTACGGGAAATCGCGGAAAATGAAGACTCCGCGATTCTTGATCTGGTGAAGTGCATCAGTAACGACACGGCGCTTTCGGCCCGTATCATCCGGGTCTGCAACAGCCCGCTGTTCCGCGGAAGCCGCGCCATTGAAAACCTGAACATGGCGGTCAGCCGCCTTGGGATGGCCTACACCAGCAATCTGGCCATGGGCCTTGCCATGGAGCAGATGTTCCAGGCCACCTCCGACATGATCGACAAGCGTCTGCGTGCCACCTGGCAGAAGAGCACCGAGGTGGCGGGCGTATGTCATGTGCTGGCACAGAATTACACCAAACTTAAACCGGACCAGGCCACGCTGGCGGGGTTGATCCATCTGATCGGTGTGTTGCCGATTCTGCGTTATGTGGAGGATCGCGATATCCAGATCAGCGGGATCATGCTGGATAATGTGATTGAGGAGATTCACCCTCGTATCGGGGCGACGATTCTGCAGAAGTGGGATTTTCCGAAGGAGTTGCAGAATGTGCCTCTGGAGTACGCGAATCTGCATCGTGAGGTGCCGGCGGCGGATTATGCGGATCTGGTGCTGATTGCCAATCTTCAGCTTGTGGCTGGGTCGGATCATCCGTGGACTGAGGTGGACTGGAAGACGATTTCGGCGTTTGATCGGCTTGGGTTGGATCCGGAAGTGGATATGAGCGAGGAAGAGGATCTGAATGCGCAGATGGCGGCGGCTATGGCGCTTCTGCAATAGTCCGGGGCTGGCCTAGGAGGCCTGAAAATTGGGGGCTGGCCAGGGGGCTGGGGTATTTTTTCTTTGGGAAAAGAACTCGCTGCGCTCAGACACCTTTTCCTGGCAGAAAAAATACCCCAGCCCCCTGTCCGATCAAACTTTTTTGCGGGCCCGCCTTGTTGCTGGCTGTGTTACTTCGGCTGGTTTTTACCATATTTTTCAAGCAGCTCTGACTTGCTTGGTAAAGACCAATCGACTGTGGGTAGACCGTTTTGCTGTAACCACTCGTTTGCCTTGGAAAAGTGCTTGCAGCCGAAGAAGCCGCGGTAGGCGCTTAACGGGGATGGGTGCGGGCCGTCCAGTATCAGGTGTTTGCTGCGGTCGATGTGTTGACCCTTCTTTTTTGCGTAACTTCCCCAGAGTAAGAACACCACGCCCTGCCGTTCCCGGTTGATGGTTTCTATAACCCTGTCAGTGAAGGTTTCCCAGCCTTTGCCCTGGTGGGCGCCGGCTTGGCCCTGGACGACGGTGAGGACGCTATTGAGCAGCAGTACGCCCTGCCTGGCCCAGGGTTGTAGGCAGCCGTGGTCTGGTGGCTGGATGCCGAGGTCGTCGTGGATTTCCTTGAAGATGTTGACCAGGGACGGCGGTGTGGCCACGTGGGGGCGGACTGAGAAGCAGAGGCCGTGGGCCTGGCCGGGGCCGTGGTAGGGGTCCTGGCCGAGGATCACTACGCGCACTTTCTCCAGCGGGGTGCTGTTCAGGGCGTTGAAGCACAGGTGGCTGGCGGGGAACAGGGTTTTACCCGCCTGTTCCTCCGCCGCCAGGAAGTCAGCCAGCTGCTGCATGTAGGGCTGGCTGAATTCGTTGGCAAGATGCTCGGACCAGCCCCGGCCGGGCTTGAGCTGGTTTGCCAGTATCTCCACCGGCTGCATGGGTCAACCCTCGTCTTTTTTCAAGTCGGCTTTGTGTTCCGGGCGCATGGCGGGGAACAGGATAACATCGCGGATTGACGCGGAGTTGGTCAGCAGCATGGCCAGGCGGTCGATGCCGATACCCTCGCCAGCCGTTGGCGGCAGGCCGTATTCCAATGCCATGATGTAGTCTTCGTCGTAGAACATGGCTTCGTCGTCGCCGGCGTCTTTTTCGGCGACCTGGTCCTGGAAGCGTTCGGCCTGGTCTTCGGCGTCGTTAAGCTCGGAGAAGCCATTGGCGATTTCGCGGCCACCCACGAAGAATTCGAAACGCTCGGTCACGAACGGGTCGTTGTCCTTGCTGCGGGCCAGCGGGGACACTTCCTTCGGATAATCCGTAATGAAGGTCGGCTGCATCAGGCGGTGCTCGGCGGTTGCCTCGAAAATCTCGATCTGGACCTTGCCCAGCCCCCAGCCATTCTTGATATGGATGCCGAGATCCTTGGCGATCTTGCGGGCACCGGCTTCGTCAGCCAGTTCCTCGGCCTTGATGTCGGGATTATGACGCAGGATGGCATCCACCACGGTCAGGCGCTCGAACGGCTTGCCAAAATCATACTCGATGGTTTCTTCTTCGCCATCGGCCAGGGTGCGGGTGTTCACCACGGTGGTGGTTCCCAGCACTTTCTGGGTGATGGTGCGCAGCATGTCTTCGGTCAGGTCCATCAGGTCATTGTGATCCGCGTAGGCCTGGTAGAACTCCACCATGGTGAATTCCGGGTTATGGCGGGTGGACAGCCCTTCATTGCGGAAGTTGCGGTTGATCTCGAACACCCGCTCGAAACCACCCACCACCAGGCGCTTGAGGAAAAGCTCCGGCGCGATACGCAGGTACATGTCGATGCCCAGGGCGTTGTGATGGGTCACGAACGGGCGTGCGGTGGCACCGCCGGGAATCACCTGCAGCATCGGGGTTTCCACTTCCATGAAATCCCGTTCGGTGAAGTACTGGCGCATGACACTGATGATCTTAGAGCGTGCATAGAACACCCGGCGGCTGTCTTCGTTCACCATCAGGTCGACATAGCGCTGGCGATAACGTGACTCGGTGTCGGTCAGGCCCTTGTGCTTCTCCGGCA
>CAZFPG010000154.1:0-7683 GCA_964521055.1 uncultured Marinobacter sp. | reverse complement strand
GTTTTTTGCGCGAAGGAAGGTGCCGCAGGCCTTACACTGGTTCGGGGCCATCAGTTTGGCCTGCCAGCCGATCTTCTGCCCACAGGCGGGGCACTCCAGGCGCAATTGCAGAATAATGATGGGGGTAATCAACAGGGCAATGAGCACGCCCAGAGGGCCCCAGCTATCGCCACTGGAAAGCCCAAGCTGGCTGCTGAAGACCAGAATCACAATCAGAGAAAAGAACGCGAAAATAAAATAACGCTTGTTCCAGGTCTCCCACCGCCGCAAGCAGTCATCCTGTTCCCTGGTCAGATAGTTTGAACTCATAAGTTGGTACCTTGAAAGCTGATACCGGAATAGTGGTGATTCGCGGCGCTTATTTCAATCAGGAGCCCACCGGCATGTCGATATTCAGCGAACCGGAACTGAGTGCCTTTTCCAGCTCGACTGCGGGAATCGGGCGGCTGATCAGGTAGCCCTGGATCAGGTCACAGCGGTGAATCTTGAGGAAGTTAAGCTGTGCACGGGTTTCCACACCCTCGGCCACCACCTGGATTCCCAGATTATGGGCCAGATTGATAACCGCGCGGGTGATCACCGCGTCGTCGTGGCGTTCGGTGACATCCGTAATGAAGGACCGGTCGATTTTCAGCAGATCCACCGGGAAGTCCCGCAGGTAACCCAGCGAGGAATAGCCCACACCAAAGTCATCGATAGCCAGGTGCACGCCCAGTTTGTGAAGCTTGGACAGCTGATTGAGGTTGTGCTCGATGTTCTGGATGAAGATCTCTTCGGTCAGTTCCACCTCCAGACGGTCTGCGGGAACCCCATGGAGCTCCAGCGTCTCCTGGATGTGGTCGACAATGTTTTCATCATCCAGCTCCCGGCCTGACAGGTTCACTGCTATGCGCAGGTTGGAACAGGGGCCGTTTCGCCATTTCGCCAGCTGCCGACAAGCTGCCTTGACCACCCAGCGGCCGATATCGGTAATGCGACCGCTTTCCTCGGCCAGGGGTATGAAGTCGAGCGGCGGCAACAGGCCCCGGCGGGGATGCTGCCAACGGATCAGTGCTTCCACGCTGTTGATGGAAGAATCGTTGAGATCCAGTTGGGGCTGGAAGTAAAGTACGAATTCGTCGTTGGCCAGGGCGTGATCCAGGTCCTTGTCCAGCTCCAGGCGCATGACTTCCCTGTCCTGCATGCCTTCGGTATAGAACTGGTAGGTATTGCGGCCCTGCTCCTTGGCACGGTACAGCGCCACGTCGGCATTGCGCAGCAGGGTGTCGGCGTCCAGACCGCTCTGGGGATAGACGGCAACGCCCATGGTGGCAGTAATGCCGTGATTTTCTCCCTGAACGGTAAAAGGCTCCTCGAAGCAATGTTTGATCTGTCCCAGCAGGTTGATGACGTCATCAATGTCTTCCACATGCTGCTGGCAGATCATGAATTCGTCGCCGCCGGAATAGGCAACCATGACCCGTTCGTCGCTGAGGGCGTTGAGGCGTTCCGAGACCTTGATCAACAGCTCATCCCCGAACTGGTGGCCGAGGGAGTCGTTGAGCATCTGGAAGCGGTCGAGGTCAATCATCACCAGCGCGACCTGGCGCATCTGCCGGTCTGCGATGCTCAGGGTATGGGCCAGGTCTTCCATGAAAAAGCGCCGGTTGGCCAGGCCGGTCAGGGTGTCGGTGGTTTCAAGCCTTGCCAGGTCCTGTTGTACTGCCTGACGCTGGCTGATTTCCGCATCCAGCTCCCGCCGGGTTTTCAGTAGCGCCTGATTGCGCTTGAGAATCTGCTGTACCAGCAAGGTAGTGAAGCTGGTCAACAGGCCCATGCACAGCATGACCACGAAGGTGACAAAGGGCCAGTTGCTGCGCCGGTCCTCCACCCAGGAACGGGAGGGGGTAGTCGTCAGTTTCCAGTCCATGGTCGGCAGTTCAACCCGGGCGGTGCTTGAGAAGGATGGATCGGTGGTTGCCGACGGGTTCAATGTGTACGTTGGGCTGTCGGCGTCCAGTATATCTATACGGAATGAATCCAGCGCCCGTCCGGCAAGCAGTTGCCTGGCAAGGGTTTCCATTTTGAAGACACCGGCAATAAAACCGTCGTTCTCTTCCCCGGAGTGCACCGGCGCATAGATCACCAGCCCCCGGCCACCCTGCTTCAGGTCGATAACGCCGGAAACATCAATATTTCCGGTCGATTTTGACTTTTCCAGTGCTTGCCGGCGTTGTGGCGAGAAGGCAACGTTGTAGCCGATGGCATCTTCATTGCCCTCGTAGGGCTCCATCCAGCGGATTACGAAATTTTCGTCAATCCACTCAACGGCCTGGTAGACACCAAAATCGGCCAGGTAATTGCGAGCATCCTGCTCCCAGACCTCCCGGGAGATGTCTGGATAGGCCTCCCGGCGTTTTGCCATGCGGCGAAGAGCGTCCACGTGAACCAGGAATTCCTGCTCGAGGCGATTGGCCATGGACCGGGCTTCGTTGTCCAGGCTGGACTGGATCTGTGTGTTGTCCTGCTTTTCAATGCCGTATTGCAAACCCAGTGCAATGCCCAGAAACACCAGAAAAATCAATGCCGGGAAGGTCGGGTTCAGCAAGCCCCTGACGAACAGGGTTAGCGCTGATGCAGGTTTGTCCACAAAGTGCTCCGGTTGCTGGATTGACTGAATAACCTATCGGCCGAATTGCCTCGATTATGAGGGATAAACGCAATGACCTGTTACTAATTGTTGAATCCGTGCCTGCAATGATATCCCGAATGCGCCGTCCGGCAACGGATGGGCGATTTCAAGTTGTTCCCCCGGTGACGGGTTTGCCAGGTCAATCGTCCTCGGTGTCACTGGTTTTTTCCCGGCGTCCAGTAGTATTTCAACCCTGGGTTTGAGCTTCTTGCCGGGATGTACCGCAACAATCAATGCCACTTCGCCGGTGGTCAGTTCCACCAGTGTTCCGGGCGGATAAATACCGACCATCCGGATGAAAGCCTCCACCATGTCGGCATCAAACTGTCTGCCACGGTTCCGGTACAGTACCCGGATGGCGTCGGAGGCAGGGATACCATCCCGGTAGCAACGGTCGCTGGTCATGGCATCAAAGGCGTCGACAATGGACACCAGCCGGGCGAACCGGCTGATCTGCCACTCCTGCAGCTGCTGGGGATAGCCACGGCCGTCCATGCGTTCGTGGTGGTGGCGGGTGACATCGCCAATGATCGGGTCCAGTGTCGTGTCCGCGCGCAACAGCTCATAGCCGAGGGTGGTGTGTTCCTGCATGATTGCGAATTCTTCGCGGCTCAATGCGCCCGGCTTGTTGAGTATTTCCGGCGGTACTTTAAGTTTGCCCAGGTCATGGAGCAGGCCACACATACCGGCCACTTCCAGATCCCCGTCCTGCAGACCCAGAAAACGGGCAAACGCGACGGAGAATATGGCGACTCGCAGGCAGTGTTCCGCGGTATAGGCGTCCCGCGACTTGATACGGCTCATCCAGAACATCGCGCTGGCATTGAACTTGATGCTTTCAACGCATTCGCGAATGACCGGGCGGGCTTCCTGCAGGTTCAGATCGTTGCCCTGTTCGATATCCCGGGTAACCTGCTCCACAAAGCTGTGTGTCGCGCCCCATGCCTCCCGGGCGCGGGGCATCTCTTCCGCCAGCGGACGGATCTCCGGCATCGGATTGGCGGTGCGTTGCTTGTGCAGGGCGACCTTGTCCAGAGCGTCCGACAGCACCGTTTCTTCACCTTCCACAAGAACCCATTCGCAGTACTGGCGCAGGATACGGGCCTGATTGTCGTCGTCGAGGGTAAAACCCTGGAACAGTACGGGAACCTCGGTCCAGGGGCGATCCAGCTTGACCACGTGCATTCCGGGCGTAAGCAGGTCGACAGGCAGCCGGACCCGTTGAATGCTGGTCTGGGTATCAGGTGTAAGAGAGCCCGCCTGGGCGCGAACGAAGGGCTTTCGGGGAGGGGATTTGCTGGTTTTACGTCGGAACCACATGGCTCTGCCAGTCTTCTGATTGTCTGGCTCGATTATGACAGAGTTCGGGGCACCGGAACAGGCGCGAAACCAGCGGCACCCGCAAGCAATCGAATCACACTGTGGGCTGTGTCACTGGCGGTACGCCAAGGCGGGGGATTTCCTGCTTTGGACATTTGTCCATCACAACGGTGACGCCTGCCTCTTCCGCCCTCAACGCACCTGTTTCGTTAACAACACCGATCTGCATCCAGATAACGGGCACCTGTTGTTTGATGGCCGCGTCGATCACCGGGTCGGTGCGGCCGGGGGCGAGAAAAACATCCACCATATCCAGGGGAGCACTTACGGAAGTGAGATCGGGGTAGACGGTTTCCCCGAGGACGGTTTTACCGGCCAGTCTGGGGTTCACCGGAATGACCCGGTAACCACGCCCCTGAAGGTAGGCCATTACCTCATGGCTGGGACGGCTGGGCTTGTCGCTGGCTCCGACCAGGGCAATGGTACGGACGGACTCAAGTATTCTGCGTAGCTGTTCGGGATTGTTACGAGACATGGAGATACCGGTTTGTCAGGTGGCCCGGTGCGCCTCAAGACAGACAGACACCGACTCCGCGTAGCGTAACGCATGGGGCTTGTCGATTTCCACTGAAGCCCAGCTGACGGCCTGGTGTTCCATGACGATGCTGAGCACTTCGTGGGTCAGTCGCTCCAGAAGCGCAAAACGCCTGCCCTCCACATGGCTGATGATCTGTTTGGTGATGGTGCGGTAGTTCAGTGCGGCGCGGATGTCGTTCTGGGTGATGGCATTCGCAGCATCATAGATCAGTCGAACATTGATCAGCACGTCCTGCCGGTTGTTGATCTCCTCTTCCTTGATGCCAATGTAGGCGCGTAACAGCAGGTCCTTTATGCGTACGGTTGCCTGGTGGCTCCCAGTTGCTGCAGTCATCTGGCCTCCTGGTCATTCATGGCTATTCAGCGATCCCGAATGAGTGTCAGGAATTCAGTCCGTGTAGCCTGGGATTTTCTGAACTGCCCCAGCATCATCGACGTCTTCATCCGGGAGTTCTGCTTTTCCACACCGCGCATCATCATGCACATGTGCTGGGCCTCGATAACCACAGCCACGCCTTTGGCGCCAGTGACCGTTTCAATGGCTTCGGCAATTTCACGGGTCAGGTTTTCCTGAATCTGCAGCCTGCGGGCATACATATCAACAATGCGTGCAAACTTGGACAGTCCAAGCACCTTGCCCTGGGGCAGGTAGGCAATATGGCACTTGCCAATGAACGGCAGCATGTGGTGCTCACACATGCTGTAAAGCTCAATGTCCTGAACCACCACCATTTCATCCATGGCAGACTCGAAGACAGCATTGTTGACCAGGCTTTCGAGACTCTGCTTGTACCCCTGGGTAAGAAACTGCATGGCCTTGGCGGCTCGCAGGGGGGTGTCCTGCAGGCCCTCGCGGCCCGGATCCTCGCCCAGGCCGGCGATTATCTTCTGGAAGTGGCTGGCCAGGTCGTCAAGCTTGTTGGTCATAAAGGCTTCCGGTTTCTGTAGTTGGTTCAAAGGCGAAAGCTTAAGGGAATTTGTCGAGGTCAGCCAGATTTACGACTATGCAGTTGAAAAAGACCACCTCAAACGACCCGTTTCGCAAAATGCTGGCCCGGATATGGCGGCCCCGGTTGGTTTGATTTAGAGTTTCAGTCTAAGGCAGGTTTCAGGAAACCGGAATGGAACAGGTAATACCAGGCGCGCTGGGCGTGACAGCCCACAACGCGGGGAAAGCGACTCTGGAAGGGTGGCAACAGGAAGGAAAATGGTTCTCCTCCGGAGGGCATGCCATTTTCAGCCGTATGGCCGGGCAGGGTGATGCCCTGGTGCTGCTCCATGGCTTTCCCACTGCAAGCTGGGACTGGAACCGCTTGTGGCCAATGCTGACACAGCATCATGCGGTATTTACCCTGGATATGCTGGGTTTCGGTTTTTCCGACAAGCCGGCCCTGTACGATTACAGTATCGAAGACCAGGCTGACATGATTGAGGGGTGGATTACGGGCCTTGGGTTAAAACAGGTCAGCCTGTTTGCACACGATTACGGATGCAGCGTGGCCCAGGAATTGTTGGCCCGTGAACAGGAAGGCGTGCTGCCATTTGCCATTACCCGGGTCGGCTTCCTCAATGGCGCGCTTTTCCCGGAGGTACACAATCCCCTGCTGATACAGAAACTGCTGCGTAGTCCGCTGGGGGGATTGATCAGCCGGGGGCTGACCAGGCGCGCCTTTGAGCGTAATTTTCGACGTCTTTTCGGCCCGGGAGCCTCGCCCGGGCCGAAAGACATGGATGACTTCTGGTATCTGCTGACCTACAACAACGGCCGCGGCATCCTGCACAACCTGATCCATTTCATGGAAGAGCGTCGTTGCCACCGTCACCGGTGGGTGGGTGCCCTGCAGCAGGCGAAGCAACCGATGCGGCTGATCTCCGGCGTGGCAGACCCGGTTTCAGGTGCCGCAATGGCGCGGCGATATCGTGAGCTGATACCGGAGGCGGATGTTGTCAGCCTGCGTAACGTCGGCCATTACCCGCACTTCGAGAGTGCCGCGGAGGTTTACCGGGCCTGGCGGGATTTTTGCCGGCAATCCGGATAGCCAGGCGGGACACTAGGCATCGGTCAGCAGCGGGTCGGTGTCTTCCGGTGGGGTGTCTTCCTGGTGCCTGGCTGCGTTGACTACCTGGTTCCTGCCGCGGGCCTTGGCCTCATAAAGTGCCTGGTCCGCCCGGTTCAGCCACACGGACCAGGTTTCGCCCTTGTTCACCTCAGCCACACTGGCGCTGGCGGTAATCTGGATACCATCAACAAAGGGACGGGCGCTGACGGTTGTCAGCAGTTCCCGGGCAACCTTGTCGGCATCTTTCTGGCGTGTTTCCGGCAGTACCAGCATGAATTCCTCGCCACCAATGCGGAACAGGCGGTCGCTTTCCCTCAGCCGTCTTGCCAGCCGTGATGAGAGCTCCTGCAGAACCCTGTCTCCGGCCAGATGTCCCCAGCGATCGTTGATGGTCTTGAAATAGTCCAGGTCCAGCAGGACCAGGCTCGAGACACGCTCATAACGTTCACGCATCTGGATCTGGCCATTGAGGATGTCAGCCAGCTGTGACCGGTTCAGGCAACCCGTCAGTGGGTCGGTGGTTGCCAGCCGGGTCAGCTCCGCTTGCAGCCTCCCAACCAGCCAGGCAAAGATCATGACAAACAGGCAGGTCAGGCCCAGGGAAAAAGTGATGCGCCAGAAATCCGCCTCCGGAAAGGTAACAAACGACACCACAGACATGCTGACCACAAACACAATATTGCTGATTGTGGCCTCCTTCAGGGGAAGCAGGAAAAACAGCGCCGCAGCGGCGGGGTACGCCCAGTAAAGCCCGGCATGACCATTGATCATCGTGGAATAGACAGCACAGATGACCGCCAGTATGGGGAACAGCCGTCCCTGCAGAAAATAGATGCTGCTGAACCGCAAAAACGCAATGACAGCAACCGCATTGAGGCAGAACAGAATCAGTAGTAACGCCAGCAGGATATTGTCCTGCTGCCACTGCACCATCACCAGGGGCGCAACGGCAACAAACGCCCAGAAGTGCAGGTGGTAAACGATCTGACGTTTGAAGCCAAGTACCGCAATGGTGGGATTTGTAGCCAGATTGGT
>CAZFPG010000153.1:0-7745 GCA_964521055.1 uncultured Marinobacter sp. | reverse complement strand
GATCACATCCTGCGCCATTTCCTGTTTGCGTTAAGTCTCAACGTCCTGGGTGCGTTCACTGTCGCCCAGCCCCCGCAGATCGGGGGCAATAATGCGGAACCCCGGTTTCAGGTGTGCGGCCACATGCTCCCAGCAGTAGGAGCTTTCCGGCCAGCCGTGGATCATCACCAACGGCTGGCCCTCGGGGTTGCCGCCCTCCCGCCAGGCGAAGCGGCCCCGGGGCGTTTGTTGCTGTTTCGGGTCGGACAGTTGCATTGCGGGACTCCATGTCTGTTAGTGGTACTGGTGCAAAACCATAAACGTCCGGAGAGGGCGGCGCAATCAGACAGTGTCCACTGGCCGGCCCAGATCCCGCAGCACGGTTTCCACAACCATGGGGCTCCACAGCAGTCGATGATGGCCCAGGCCACGGGTACGCAACACGTTGGCCGTTTCCCAGTTGTTGTAAACCCGGCCGCTTTCATCGGGTGAGATGGAGGTGTCATCGTCATCGATCACGATCAGTCCCCGTTGGGTCAGAGCGCGGGAGAGGGCTTCCAGATCCAGTTGCTCCCAGACGGACTGGCCAAAACGTTCTTCCATCAGTTCAAGATGGACCGCCAGAACTTCCGGGCTCAGCCCCAGTTGCCGCCCCAGGTTGTCCATCACAGCACTCAGGCCAACCGGCGGCGCCAGCATCACCAGGTAGTTGACCCGAAGGCCATCGGCGATGGCCCTGGCGACCGCAATGCAGCCTATGGAGTGGGCCAGAATTCCGTGAACACCACCAGTGCTGGCCGCCACCTTTGCAGTGACTTCGGCCATTTCATACAGATCGGTGCTGTCGCCCTGGGCGCGGCCATGGGCCGGGGCGTCAAACAGCACCACGCGATAGCCGGCCTCCACCAGCGGATTCACCCAGGCGCCAAACTGGATGCCGGCTCCGGCCCAGCCGTGGACGCCGAGAATCACCGGGCCCTGGCCCCAGGAGTATACCGGTATGGTGCGGGTGCCATGCTGGAGCTGGGTATAGCTGTCGGCGTTGTCCAGCAGGTATTCATAGCGGATCGGCATGGGCAGGCGGGATGGCCTGAATGCCATACGATTGACCAGCCGGCCGGCTTTGCGGGGGGAAATCCTGCCGTACAGCTGCAGGGCCAGCCGGGTGGCTGAAAATCCGGAGCTGCGTGGA
Source organism: uncultured Marinobacter sp. (assembly GCA_964521055.1). Classification (GTDB taxonomy): domain Bacteria; phylum Pseudomonadota; class Gammaproteobacteria; order Pseudomonadales; family Oleiphilaceae; genus Marinobacter. Next base: position 6,574 of record CAZFPG010000153.1, on the reverse strand, counting down.
GCCCTCCGGGCTACGGAATGTTGGAAAATGTCTGATTGGGTGTTCAGTTGTGAGGTCATGATGAAAGTCCTTCTTCCTGCCTTATAGGTGAATGACAGGTTCAGATTAGGGCTTGCGGGTGGCCATAAGGAGTGTCATATTTGACATATAAAGTGCCAAAAGGGCCAATTCCATGTTCAATATTGCGATCGTTGCTTTGCCCAACTGCCATGCCTCCGGTGTGCACGGCATAATGGATTTCTTTACCGTGGCCAATTACTGTGGCCGTGCTCCCGTCGGGCGCAGCGAACCCCTGTTCAACTCCCAGGTGGTCACGGTGGATGATGAACCCGTGCGTGGCTACAGCGGTGCCGTGGTCACACCGACCATTGAACGGGGAAGTTTCCGGGCGGATCTGATTGTGGTCGGGTCTGCCGTTGAAGCCGCCGTTGGTGTGGAACGCCTTGAGCAAACCCTGGCCCCGTCAAAGCCCCTGTTTGGCTGGCTGCAGGGAGCTTTGGAGCGGGGCGCGGTGCTTGCCAGTGTCTGTACCGGCAGTTTTGTGCTGGCAGAAGCAGGATTGCTGGACGACCAGGTGGCCACCACCCACTGGCGGGCCGCACCGCTGTTCCGTAGCCGTTACCCGCATTTGCGGCTGGAAGAGGATCAACTTCTGGTGGATAACGGCCAGATTATCTGTGCCGGCGGTGCCACCGCGTTCGTGGACATGTGTATTTATTTGGTGGAGCGTTTTGCTTCACCCGCCGTTGCCCTGGCTTGCAGCAAGATGCTGGTATTGGATGGCCGCCGCCTGGAACAGACGCCCTATATGGCGTTCTACAGCCAGAAAGCCCACCAGGACGATGCCATCCGCAAGGCCCAGACCTGGCTTGAGCAGCATTATGCAGATCCGCTGACCATCGATGAGGTGGCTGCTGTAGCCGGCCTTGGCACCCGCACCTTCAAACGCCGATTCAAGGAAGCCACCGGGGAAACCCCCATCGGTTACCTGCAGCACCTGCGGATTGAGGCGGCCAAACACTTGCTGGAATCCAGCCGCGAGCAGACGGCGCGTATTATCTGGAGCGTGGGTTACGAAGACGCCAGTTCGTTCCGAAGGCTGTTCAAACGCACGGTAGGTTGTACCATGGAGCAGTATCGCAAGCGTTTCAGCTATGTCTCCCCGAAAGTGGCCTAGCTCTTGACGATCATCGCCAGACTCTGACCAGACCCGGAACAGGAACCCCATGCCCGGCAAAAACTCGACACGTCTCAACAAATACATCAGCGAGAGTGGCATGTGTTCCCGGCGGGAGGCGGACCGTTATATCGAGAACGGCAATGTCGCCATCAACGGCAAGGCGGCTCAGGTGGGGGACCAGGTTCTGCCCGGGGACAAGGTCACGGTTAACGGCCAGCTGATCGAACCCCGTGATGAGGAAGACCTGATCTTCATCGCCCTGAACAAGCCCGTGGGTGTGGTCAGCACCACCGACCCGGGGGAACCCCGGAACATCGTCAACCATGTGGGACACGGCGAGCGGATTTTCCCCATTGGCCGTCTCGACAAGGACTCCCAGGGGCTGATATTCCTTACCAGCAACGGTGACCTGGTGAACAAGATCCTGCGGGCCGGCAACAACCACGAGAAAGAATACCTTGTGACCGTCAACAAGCCGGTTACGGCGGAGTTTGTCCAGAGTATGAGTGCCGGTGTGCCGATACTGGGTACGGTCACCAAACGCTGCAAGGTGGAGAAAGTATCCAGGTTTGTGTTCCGTATCACCCTGGTGCAGGGCCTGAACCGGCAGATTCGGCGAATGTGCGAGTTTTTTGACTACGATGTCACCAGACTCGAGCGCGTTCGCATCATGAATATCAGCCTGAAGGGGTTGCCGGTTGGCGAGTGGCGGGACCTGGGTGAAAAGGAGTTGGCAGGGCTTTTCGACATGATCCGGGATTCGTCCTCGGAGGTCAGCCCGGACACCCGCAGTGAAACCAGGAAACCGGCGGCAAAAAAGCCGGGCAAGAAGGCCGGCAAACCGCCCCGGGGCAGCCGCGGGAAGGGCGGGAAGGCGGGGCATCCCGGGAAATCAGGAAAGCCGGCGGGAAAACGCGGCAAACCTTCGCAGCCCGGCGGAAAGCCGGTCAGACCGTCGAAGCCCCGTAAAGCCCGTAAGCCCAGCGTAAAACGCTAGGATACGTTCACTTCCGTACGGCGCTCGGGCACCACTGCCGCTATGCTATACCGTTTTTACTACTGGCCGGATATTCCGAATGTTTGAAGCGTTTTTCAGCACTTACATCAGCAGCACGATCCGTTTCCTGTTCCTGCTGGCGCCGTTCTTTGTGGTCACCATGTTCCTGGCTCTGACCCGGGGCCTGCCGGCGGCGGAAAAGAGCTCCATTATCCGCCGCTCCACCGTCTCGGCGTTGATTCTGGGCCTGATTCTGTTCTTTGCCGGCCCGCTGCTGTTCAGCGCCATCGGTATTACCCTGAACTCCTTCCGGATAGGCGCCGGTAGCCTGCTATTCCTGACGGCCATCAGCCTGGTTACCAGTGGTACCCGCAACCACGCCACCGGGCTGCCGGACGAAGACCGCGATGATATCGCCGTGGTGCCCTTGGCCATACCGGTGATGATAGGCCCGGCGACCATCGGTGCCATCCTTGTCTATGGCGCGGAGCTGAACAGCGTGTCCGAGGTAGCAGGAGGGTTGCTGGGGCTGGTTTCGGGGCTGGTGATACTGGCGGTGTTGCTGCACCTGTCGGGCTATCTGGAAAAGGTGCTCGGTAAAACCGGCCTGAACATCATGTCCAAGATCAGCGGGCTGATCCTTTCTGCCATGGCGGCGGAGATTGTATTAACAGGGATTGCCGGATTTATCGCCTCAACCAACGCTACCTGAGGCCGTAGTGCTCCAATAAGGCGTTGACCTCGGTTTGTTGATCCTGCAGAAAGCGATCGAAGGCTTCGATCAGTTCGGGATGCTTCATTGAAGACAGGTGATATTGGCTATTGATTTGCGGCATAAGGTTACGAGCCGGCTCAAACCGCCCCTCCACACCCAGTTTACGGAAATGGTACTTTGCCACCGGTTCTGCCAGGTTAAACACGGTCACCCGCCCGGCCATGGCCATTCGGATCAGGTTGTCAGGCTTTGATGCGGTTTTGGCTTCAACCTGTCCAGAGTCGATCAGGTCCTGGAAGACGAGCAATGGATCGGTGTAATGGATGTTGAGGTCTTTTTTGGCCGTCTGGTCCCAGCGGGGGTTGTCGGGCAGGGCGAAATCATAGCGGCCAGAACCACAGTGAGCACACACTGCCCCATTGCTGTTTTCAGGCTGACGGAAGAACGCCGGGGTGTCATGGCCTTTCCTGTGGTGAACAAAATTCAATCGCTATTATGATGGCCGCCACGGTATATGGCTATTGCCAGATCGTGTCAGGCAGGTTTGAATAGTGGTTTATTGCGCATTATCCGGGAGTATCCAGCCAGAGATGTCCTTCGATACCATAGAGCAGAACCGCAGCCGCCAGCAGTTCGATGGGCTTTCTTCCGTGTGGCTGTTCGGCTATGGCTCTCTGATCTACAAAGTGGATTTTCCATTCCTTGAACGGCGCGCCGCAACCATTGCCGGCTGGGCCCGGCGCTTCTGGCAGGGCTCCCATGATCACCGGGGCACCTTTGAGTCACCCGGCCGGGTGGTGACCCTCATCGACCAGCCAGGCGCCATATGCAAGGGCATGGCCTACCGGGTGGCTCCGGATGTTTTTGAGCATCTGGACCACCGGGAGAAGAACGGTTATCTGCGCTTCAGCACCGAAATGACCTTCAATGATGGCAGCCAAGATCAGGGTCTGGTCTATATTGCCACCGAGGATAATAAGGCGTTTCTGGGCCCCGCGCCGGATGCGGATATCGCCCATCAGATTGCGCTGGCGGAGGGCGCCAGTGGCGCCAATGTGGATTATTTATTTCGGTTGGCAGAGGCGTTACGCCAACTGGGCGATAATGATGAACATGTATTTACACTCGAGCGCTTATTGTCTGCCTGATTGAATTGCCAGTGAGTCTGAACTTTTGCTCCTGATACCCCAAACGGGGTATGCGCTGAAAATCAGCGGCTGCTAGCTTCGTGTCCTAGGGCATGGTGCCGGTAAGCTTGAGGATCAGTTCGATGAATAACGAGTGGAGTGGAGTCAGCTATTGCAGGCAGTTACGGCGTTTTGCCGCGCTGATGGCGGTGATGTTGGTGTTTGCAGGGTGTGGCGGTGGTGGCTCTGATGGAGAGTCGTCCAGCGGCTCTGGGCAGAATGTGAACTTTCCCGGCAGCTTGGTAGGTGAGCGGATTGAATTCACAGTAACCGATGCTAAAACGGCGAACAGTGTGGCAGAGGGATTAGTCGTTGTTTACGATTTCTCATCAGACGGTCGTGTGCAGGGCACCAATCCGCAATCTGGCCGGGTGCTGGAACCGACCCGTTATGAATATAGCGCCAGCGGCAACACCGCCACGGTCACGCTGTTCTATGACGATGAGTTCGGAACCCGTTTCGAGGAATACCTTCTTCAGGGCGACGAGAACATTCTCTCTGGTACCTATGATTACGAAGCGGTAGTGACATCGCCGCCCGATGCCACTGGCGGTGGTGCCGCCGCCGGCACGTACGTGATTGTTCCGCCGAACAATGTAAGCGTTTACGAGGCGCCAAATGCTGCTGACATCTCCAGCGAGCAGAAGGATATATGGCAGTTCCTGCGTCGACAGGACGATCTTGCTGCGTTGGCTTCGGGTCGGTTTAGAGATGCTTACGTTGCTATTCAGGAAGACGGCACCTTGATTGCCGACTCCTCGGCGGGGTCGCAAACCGCTATTGGTGGCTCAGCACCAATTAATGAAGTGTTCAGAACTACTCCCGGTGGGCAGTTTGTCGAAACTAACGTCTCATCACTCCTCGGCATGGGAATCAGTGATACCGGCGACCTATGGATTTGGGCGGGCGACTCGTTTCAGAGCCCCCGCATCGATACCAGCCTGGACTCTCCTGTCTACAGTTTTGTTGGGGGCTCAGAAGGCGATATTGTCATTTCCGGTTCTCGAAGAAGCCCGGAGTACGTGTGTAAAGAACCAGACGGCGTGTGTGCGTTGGAAACGGCCCAAACTGTACTTGATGCACTCAACATCGACGATGCCGACCAGGCAATCGTTTCTGACAAAGCTGGCGACGGCCCGACCATTGTATATACAGACATAAATGATGGTTTGCTCAGAGCTGAGGACTCATGCAATCCCCTAGAGCCAGAAGCCTGTGAAGGCAGGGTGGTGCTGCCTACCGGCGTCGGTGCGGTAGCCAACTTCGATCTGTTGTCGGGATCATTCCTGGTAGTTGTTGAGTCTTCGGGCCAGGTTATCGCTTCAGACTGGAACAGCAATCCGCTGCCAGTGCCAGCAGAGGTTGGCATGAATGCAGTTGATGTGGCGGTCGCTGGTACTCATGTGGCGACTGTTCACAGCGATGGCACAGCTGTAATTTGGCGCTATGAATCTGGTGAGATCCGAGATGTAGACGTTCCTGGTGACCTCACCGAAATCACCAAGGTTGAGCGTACCGACCACGACGGCCACTTCTTGTTCCTCTCTGGTACCGCGCCCTTGGATGGACCAACAGTTCCTGGAGATGGCGACGGAGGCAATACTGGTGGAGGAGAAAATGACACCATTTACGTAAGAGGTGATACGGGCCCCGCCGGCGGTATTGTGTTTTCTGTAAGCAACGGTGGTCTGAACGGCCTGGAGGTAGCTCCACAAGATCTGGGAAGTGCGGAATGGGGTTGCGCTGGTACTGAAATTGCGGGCGCTGACTCTATCTCGGATGGCTCACAAAATACGGCTGATATACTGTCAGCAGGATGTGAATCCGGAAATCCTCCGGGACCAGGAGGCAATTCCGTTGCAGCGGATCTGGCCGATGCTTATAGCTTGAATGGTTTCGCTGACTGGTATTTACCAGCAATAGATGACCTAAGTGACATCCGTAGACAGCTGTATCTCAATGACGTAGGGGGTATTGCTGCTGACAGCTACTGGAGCTCTACTGAGATCGATGCCAATCAAGCAGAGATTTTCGCTTTCGATGTTGGCTTCCGGTCCCGAAGCGACAAGAACAGTTTGCTCAGAGTTCGTGCTATTCGGGCCTTTTAAGGGATCAGGCTCCCAAGCTTGCCATCAGAGTTTGACCGTTCAACTCGATGACTACCAACGGTGCAGGGACTTCCTTGATGGTCAGTCCCTCAGCATCGTCATTGGCCCAAGGCCTCAACCACTCACCGGGTAAGCCCGGAGCACCCGGTGGCTCCGCTGACGCGAGCCCAGCCCCACCAGAATCAACGGAATTACTATCATGGTGCTGCCCGCGAGGAACCATAAATCAGGTACCTCTGAGAACCAGATCCAACCAATACCTACGGCCCAGATCAGTCCTGTATATTCGGCGCTAGTGACCTGGTTGGCATCGACCTGTTTGTAGGCCAGCAATACGGTGATGTTGTAGTCCAGGATGAAGAAGGCTGAGCCACCGGCGCTGATCAG
>CAZFPG010000152.1:0-7747 GCA_964521055.1 uncultured Marinobacter sp. | reverse complement strand
CGATGAGTGAGCCAAAGGCACCCAAAATAGAATTCCCCTGTGACTATGTTATCAAGGTCATCGGGGACTCCGCCCCTGACTTCGTGCAGTTTGTAGTGGAAGTGGTAGAGCAGCACGCACCCGGAATCTCGGAAAAGGATGTGTCTGTCAGGGAAAGCAGCGGAGGCCGTTTCTCATCAGTCAACCTGACAATCGTTGCCACCGGCGAACCGCAGCTCAAGGCCCTGTTCGAAGAGCTCAAGGCCAGTGGCCGGGTTCATATGGTGTTGTGACCTGATGGACGAATTGATTGTCCGTACGCTGGGGGAGCAGCCCTATCTGGAAACGTGGGAGGCGATGAAGTCCTTCACCGCCGGCCGGGATGCCTCAACGCCGGACGAAATCTGGTTGCTGGAGCATCCCCGGGTGTATACCCAGGGGCAGGCAGGGAAGGCGGAGCACATTCTTGCGCCGGGCGACATTCCGGTGATTCAGGTAGACCGGGGCGGCCAGGTGACCTATCACGGTCCCGGGCAACTGGTGGTTTACCTGATGATTGACCTGGCCAGGCACAAACTCGGCGTCCGCACGCTTGTGGATGTGATCGAACGGTCCATCGTCCGGACCCTTGCGGAATTCGGAATTGCCGCGTCACCGCGGCCCGATGCGCCGGGAGTGTATGTGGACGGCGCCAAGATTGCCTCCCTCGGCCTGCGAGTGAAGCGTGGCTGTTCCTTTCACGGACTGGCGCTGAATGTGTCAATGGACATGGAGCCGTTTCGTCGTATCAATCCCTGCGGCTACGCAGGCATGCCCATGTGCCAGCTCAGTGACTTCGCGCCAGGTGTCGACCTCAGTGATGTGGTGGATATCCTGTCCGCGGAGCTTGCTTCCAGTCTGGCCCATGGAAGCATTCGCCGAACTGGCCAGCAGCCGGGACACTAATCCCCCCTGAAATCACACACCTGGTTGCGGCCCAGGGTTTTTGCGCGGTAGAGCGCTTCGTCAGCCCGCTGCAGCAGTCGGTCAACTGACTCCGACCCCTGAATCGTTGCCACACCCACACTGATGGTGGCGTTAATGGTCTGGCCATCAGCATGCACTGGCGTCGAGGCAATCTTCTGGCGCATGCGGTTGGCCGTCTGGACCGCTTCAGCTGCATCCGTTTCCGGCAACAGCACCAGGTATTCCTCGCCACCCCAGCGCGAGAGTGTATCTACCTTCCGGCTTTGTTCCTGCAGCGTCCGCGCCACCATGATGATGGTTTGATCACCCACATGATGGCCATGGTTATCGTTGACGGACTTGAACAGGTCGATGTCCATCAGCAGAACCGAGAACGGGCGCTGGTTACGGAGATAGCGCTGATATTCCGCCTCCAGTTGCTCATGGGCTTCGCGCCTGTTGGCCAGCCCAGTCAGCGCGTCATGCTTGGCGGCATACTCGAATTCCGCTGCCAGTTTGAGCAACCCAAGTTTGCTGCGCCGCCGGCTCTGGTCCAGGACATAGCAGGTAGACATCTCGAAACCCAGTACTGCCAGCATGGTCAGACGGAAGCTGGTGCTGTAGGGAGTATTGAATACCATGTCGCCCAGCGGGCTGAACAGAAGAGTCACCGCGGCAAGTCCTCCTGCACAGGCAATCACGCCCACCCTGGCCTCACTGATGTAGAAGATGATCGGTGGGTAGGCAAACAGCCATATAATGGCGGAGCCGTCCTCTATCGCGTTGACAGCCAGGTAGGTAAACAGCACCGTAATAATCGTAATAAAGCCACGACGCTGAAGGGTGCTGTTATGGGTGGCGAGGTAGATAATGCCGTTGACGCTGAGCAGGGCCGCAAAAATGATCAGCACAGTGGCGGAGCCAATGAGTTCGCGGTCCAGGGACCGCCAGGCAAATAGCAGGAGGATCGGCACGGCGGCCAGTGTCAGCCGCCCGATCAGCATGGGCACAGGAATTTCGCCCTTTACCCGGAACTGCGATAGCTTGGTGTCCGATGTTCTGCTGGCGGTATGTGTCATTGTGAAGTTCTATTGTTTTTTTGGCTGTCAGCGGTGCGGGGTAGCCCACTATTCCATACTAAACGCCTTTAATCGCCGGATCTGTGTAAAAACGTAAACCACAGACCTGTTCCATGAGTAAACAGTGGGGAAGGCGTTTGCATTGGCCCCGCAGGCACGATTTCGATGGCGCCTCGGTTAGGTTTGAGCGCAGAGGTATCCGTATAATGGTTTTAAAGGCTGTTAACGCCAACACTTACTGAACCGGGCAGGTTTTTGATGGCACCCAGACCCAAGAGCACCTCCGTTGCACGTATCAAGACCGGAAGCTTCGAGCGTCGGCTTACCCTTACGAGGGCGGGCCTTTTCGCCGGTACACGCATGGCGTCCCACATGGCCACCAACTGGTTCGGCAGCAAGGACAGGCGCGATGCCAGGCATCGCGCCATGCTGTCCAGCCAGGCAGAATTTCTGGTGGATGAGCTCGGCAAGCTGAAAGGCAGTGTGGTCAAGATCGGGCAGGTGATGGCGCTGTACGGCGAACATTTCCTGCCGGAAGAAGTGACAGAGGCGCTGCACACCCTGGAGGACCAGACCACCTGGCTGGAGTGGGAGTCCATCGAACGCGTGCTGAAGGGCGAGCTGGGCGCCGAGCGGCTGGCGGAGCTGGAGGTGGACCCGGACCCGATCGGCGCCGCCTCGCTGGGCCAGGTTCACCGTGCCCGCCGGCGTAGTGACGGCCTTGAGCTGGTGCTGAAAGTTCAGTACCCGGGCGTTGATGAGGCTGTTGACAGCGATCTGAACTCGGTTGCTCAACTGCTCAGGGTTGCGCGGCTGGTGTCATTTGGTCCCGAGTTCAATGACTGGCTGGAAGAAGTGCGGGATATGATGCATCGGGAGGTGGACTATCGCCTTGAGGCCCGCACCACCGAGAAATTCCGGCAGATGTTGCTGGACGATCCCCGTTTCGTTGTGCCCCGCGTGCTGGAGGAATACTGCACCGCCCACGTGATTGCGTCTACCTATGAACAGGGCCATTCCGTCAGTTCGGTCGCGGTCAGGGAGCTGTCCCTGGAGCGCCGCAGCGAACTTGGCCGGGCGGCGCTGGAGCTGTTTTTCAGAGAGCTGTTTGTCTGGGGTGAAATCCAGACTGATCCGAACTTTGGTAACTATCGCATCCGCATTGCGGGAGAGAGTGGTGCCGACCATGACCATGACCAGATTGTACTGCTGGACTTCGGTGCGGTTCAGAGCTACTCGGCAACGTTTCTCGATCCGGTTATCCAGATGATCCGGGCCTCCTACGAGGGTGATCTGGATGCAGTGATTGACGGCGGTGTGAAGCTCCGCTTCATGAGCCAGGACTGGCCAGTGGACGTGTTGGAAAAATTCGGTTCGGTGTGCATGTCGGTGCTGGAGCCCCTGTCACGGGCCCGCAGCAGTTGGCCGGATTACGCGGTAAACGACAACGGAGAGTACCGCTGGAAGCAGAGCGACCTGCCGTCCCGGGTTGCGCGCCAGGCGGCACGGTCTGCCATCAGCCGTTATTTCAAGGTGCCGCCGAAAGAGTTTGTTTTTCTCAATCGCAAACTGATTGGTGTCTACACCTTCATCGCAGTGCTCAACGCTGAGTTCAACGGCGAGGACCTGTTGCGGGAATACCTCTACGGTGACCCGGGAACACCGGATGCTTCCAGTACCAGCCATATTACGAAGGCATAGCGGATACCCTTGCCAATACCCACCAGCACCACAAAGTTGAGCCAGGGTACCCGCATGATGCCACCGACCAGGGTCAGCGCGTCGCCGCCTAAGGGCAGCCAGCCGAGGAGCAGGGACCACTGGCCATAGCGGTTGAATCGGGTTCTGGCCTTCTCCAGCTGTTTTTCCGACACCGGAAACCAGCGTTTATGCTTAAAGCGATCCACTTGCCTGCCGATAACCCCATTAATCACTGAGCCAGCAGTATTACCTGCAGTGGCCCAGAACCAGATCCACCAGAGCGAATAGCCTTGCGTGACCATGCCGCCGAGCAATATTTCGGAGTACGCCGGCAACAGCGTTGCCGCGGCCAGGGCGGTCATGAAAAGGGTAAGATAGGCCAACGCTCACTCCTCAAAGACAGGTTGTTGTACCAATATGAAAAAGCTGTCACTTCGCTTCAAACTCTATGCCCTTGTTATCACTCTCCTGCTGGTCATGGGCATCAGCATCGTTGTGACGGCGCAGCTGTCCCTGGGGCAGATGGAGCAACGGATTACCTCCGAAACCCGTGAAACAGTCCAGGGTATGGCTATCGAGCGTTTGCGCGCAACCGCCGGCAAGTACGGTGAGCTGGTCAGTGGCATGTTCGCAACAGCCTACCGGACCCCGGAAGTGGTTCGCAATGTGATCAGCCGGAATATCCAGGCCGACAGTTCCGGGCGTATCAGCCGTATCGATCTCCAGGAAACCATCGGGGCGATTCTGGAAGAGCAGAGCAGTCTCAGTTCCATCTACGCCCAGTTCGAGCCGGATGCCTATGATGGCCAGGATCGCTATTTTACCGGTGGAGTGGAAGAGCACAGCAGCGATGAGGGCACGCTGGAGATCTATTACTATCGCACTCCTGAGGGAGAGATAAGGTTCAGTCGCACGGAAGACCCGGCGACGAAGTACCTGGACGAGCGCAACGAGTTCGGGATTCGCGAGGCGGAGTGGTACCTGTGCTCCCGGGATACCGGGAGGGCCTGCATCATGGAGCCCTACGAATATGAAATCGAGGAGGGTTACTCCGAGCTGATGACCAGCCTGGTAGTGCCCATTCTCAAGAATGACGAGTTTGCCGGTGTGGCGGGGGTTGATATCAACCTGTCCACGTTGCAGAAGACCATCCAGAATGTCAGCCGTGAACTCTATGATGGTGAATCCAGGGTTACCCTGCTCAGCAACAAAGGCCTGGTTGCCGCCTCCAGCCACTATGATGAGCATCTGGGCCGGCCATTGTCTGATGCCTTGCCGCAAAAGGCTGATGAATATACTGCCCTGCATCGTGGTGATGGCACCTATGATGACGGTGAAACGCTGGCGGTGTCCTATCCCATAGAGATCGCCCTGCCGGATACCGAATGGTCGCTGCTGATCGAACTGCCTCGGGAAACCGCACTGGCGGACGTGGCAGAGATTACCGGGCTGCTGTCCAGTGAAGTGAATACCACGGCAGGACGGCAGACCATGGTGGGCGTACTGGTGTCGGTTATCGCGATTCTGGTCCTGGTGGTGCTGGTGCGTTCGGTCACCAGGCCGCTCAATGAGATCCGTGATCGCATGAAAAACCTGGCCAGTGCCGAGGGAGACCTGACCCGTGAGCTGGATATAGACACCCATGCGGAGCTGATTGAGCTTGCCGGTGGGTTTAACCGGTTCCTTGGCCGGCTGCGGGAAATGATCAATGACCTGAAAGAAGTCAATTCCAGGGTGAGCCAGCAGGCCGCCGATGTGGGGGTTATCGCCAGGGAAACAGACGAGCAGACCGAGCGTCAGCACCAGGATATCGAAAGTGTTGTTACCGCCATGAACGAGATGTCGGCGGCGGCCGGAGAAGTAGCCGGGTTTGCGGGCGAAGCGGCGGAAAACGCACAGATGGCCCAGGATGGTGTGCGGTTTACCCAGGACACACTGACGTCAGCCCTCGACGGTGTCAGTGCACTGGCCGGTGATATGGGCGAGGCCAGCACGGCTATCGGCCATGTTGCCACCCGCAGTGAAGATATAAACCGGATTCTCGAGGTTATCCGTGGTATTGCGGAACAGACCAACCTGCTGGCCCTGAACGCCGCCATCGAGGCTGCCCGTGCAGGGGAGCAGGGGCGTGGTTTCGCCGTTGTGGCGGATGAGGTGAGAACACTGGCCTCCCGCACCCGGGAATCCACGGACGAAATCAGTCAGATGATTGATGGCCTGCAAAGCGATGTCAGCGGTGCCGTTAACGTGATCCAGAGTGGCGTTGACCGGGCAACGCGGGCAGTCGACGGTACCCGCGAGGCAGATCATTCCCTGGCATCGGTTGTCGAGCGTATTGCAACCATTGTTGAGCACGTTACCCATGTGGCTACAGCAGCAGAGGAGCAGAGCTCTGTCAGTGAGGAAATCAACCGGAACCTCACCCGTATTGGCGATGCCGCCAATGACCTGCGGGCCCTTGCGCAAAGGGTGAGCGGCAGCGGGCGCGGCCTGGACGAGCAGGTTCAGGCACTGGATTCCGAGCTGAGTCGACTTAAAACCTGACCTGCATCGTCTGATGCTATCGGTGCCATTCAGCCCATCAATTTTATTTTCCGGCGGATATGCGATCATAATGTCGCATGTTCGAGGCTGTTAGGGCCCGCCTATTTTCCGGACCAGGAGTTGAATAATGGAGCAAGTCACCATCTTTGGCCGCGCTTCCTGTGGTTTTTGTACGCGAGCAAGACAGCTTTGCGAGATCAATGACTTTCCCTATCGCTACGTCGATATCGTCGAAGAGGGGATCAGCAAGGAGGATCTGTCGAAAACCATTGGCAAGCCGGTTCATACGGTGCCGCAGATTTTCGTGGGCCAGGAACACATCGGCGGGTTTGATCGCTTTTCCGAGTATCTGGAGAGGCTCGGCACTACGGCCAGTTGAACCGTAGGCCATAAAAAAGGCGCCCCGGGTCAACCGGCGGCGCCTTTTTTTGATTCTGAGATCTGTCAGAACTGGAAATCGGCCTTCAGCTTCTTTTCGACCAACTGGTTTTTCAATTTTGCCACCCGCGGCAAGCCGTCGTCAAACGGCGGGAAACTTTCGCCATAAATCAGTGGCTCCAGGTAATCGCGACAGTCCTGGGTGATGCCGTAGCCGTCATCGGTGATGTAGTGGATCGGCATTTTCTTTTCCTGGTTGGCAACTTCACTCAGAGGTGCTTCGCCAATATGCCAGCGATACGGGCGTGATTGCTCGCGTACAATCGTCGGCATCAGTGCCTGCTTGCCCGCCAGGGCCATTTCCACGGCTACCTTGCCTACTGCGTAGGCCTGCTCCACATCCGTCGCAGAGGCGATGTGGCGTGCGCTGCGTTGGAGGTAATCCGCAACCGCCCAGTGGTACTTGTGGCCCAGGGCCTGGCGCACCATGTTGGCCAGGGCGGGGGCTACGCCACCAAGCTGGGTGTGGCCAAAGGCGTCCTTTGCACCGGCATCAGCGAGGAAACGGCCGTCTTCATACTGGGCTCCTTCCGACGCAACCACCACGCAATAGCCATATTCCCTGACGCAGAAATCCACCCGCTCCAGGAACCGCTCCCGCTCGAAGGGTACTTCCGGGAACAGGATGATGTGGGGCGGCTCCCCCTCGCCCTTGCCGGCAAGACCTCCGGCCGCGGCAATCCAGCCAGCATGGCGCCCCATCACTTCCAGGATGAACACCTTGGTGGAGGACTCGCACATGGAGCGGATGTCCAGGCTGGCTTCCAGGGTGGAGGTGGCGATGTACTTGGCCACCGAACCAAAACCGGGGCAGCAATCCGTGAAGGGCAGGTCGTTGTCCACCGTTTTGGGCACGCCGATGCAGGTAATCGGGTAGCCCATTTTCTCGGCCAGTTGGGATACCTTAAAGGCAGTATCCTGGGAGTCGCCGCCGCCGTTGTAGAAGAAATAGCCGATGTCGTGGGCCCGGAACACCTCGATCAGGCGCTCGTATTCCCGTTTGTTTTCGGAAAAGTTCTTCAGCTTGTGGCGACAGGACCCGAATGCGCCGCCGGGAGTGT
>CAZFPG010000151.1:0-7763 GCA_964521055.1 uncultured Marinobacter sp. | reverse complement strand
GGCACGGCCTGGCCCCCGGATTCTCGGGGATTCACCAGGCATGCAGAAGGTGGTGGCGACCATTGACCCAATTCTGGATATTTCCGCCAATATTCTCCTGCACGGCGAAACCGGTTCCGGCAAGGATGCGCTGGCACGATACATACATGAGAACAGCCCCCGCAGCAGCCACAATTTTGTCGCCATCAACTGCGGTGCGGTTCCGGAGCATTTGATCGAGAGCGAGCTCTTCGGCCATGAGGCAGGGGCCTTTACCGGCGCCGACAAACGCCGCATTGGCAAAATCGAATACGCACACAAGGGAACCCTGTTCCTGGATGAACTGGAGAGCATGCCCATGGCGCTCCAGGTGAAGCTGCTGCGCGTGCTTGAGGAACAGCGGGTAGAACGTCTTGGCAGCAATCAGGTGCAGCAGGTGGATGTCCGTATTATTGCCGCCACCAAGGCTGACCTGAAACAGCTCAGTGATGACGGAGAGTTCCGTCCGGATCTCTATTATCGCCTGAACGTGGTCAAGGTGGACATTCCGCCGTTGCGTGAGCGCAAGGAGGATATCCCGTTGCTGTTTCACCACTTCGTGCTGATTGCTGCAGCCCGCTATGACCGCGAAAGTATTCCCCTGGATGCCAGCCAGGCAACACGACTGATGCAGCACAGCTGGCCGGGTAACGTCCGGGAGCTACGAAATCTGGCGGAACGCTACGTACTGCTGGGGCCGGCCGCGCTGGAAGATGATGGCCCTTCCACTACCGCTGACGTGGCCAGCCGCCAGACCCTCTCCGAAATGATGGACGGGTTCGAGCGTTCGGCCATTATCAGTGCCTTGAATGCCTGCCAGGGCAGCATAAAGGACACCATGGTTCATCTGGGCATCGCCCGCAAAACGCTTTATGACAAGATGAAAAAGCACGGACTGGACAAGGCGCAGTTCAAGGACTGAGCCGCAACCGGTAAAGGTGGGCTAGACGTGGTATCGCCGCTCCGGGCGCCCGACGCTGCCGTAGGTCACTTCCGCCTTCAGTTCCCCCAGGCCCACCAGGAACTCCAGGTAGCGGCGGGCGGTGGTTCGCGAGGCTCCCATGGCGTTGCCGACTTCTTCGGCACTCCATTGTTTTCCGGAGGAAACCACTTCGCGGATTTTATCCAGCGTAATACTGTCAATGCCCTTGGGTAGCCTTTCCGGCCGCTTCGACGGGGAAGCGTCGCTACTTCTGGGAAGCAGGACATCAACTTCCTTCTGGGCAATCTGGACGAGCCCCGACAGGTGGCGCAGATGGTCGCGGTACCGGCTGACCGCTTCCTCAAGGCGCTCAAAGACCAGGGGTTTGAGAATATAATCGAACACGCCGCCCCGCAATGCGCTCCGGAGCGAGTCAACCTCCTTGGCAGCGGTGATGAGAATGACATCACTACTGCTATCCTGTGCCCTGAGCTCCCGGAGCAGTTCAAGCCCGCTGCCATCGGGGAAGTAAATGTCCAGCAGGATCAGGTCAGGTGCCATTACTTCAATGAGATCACGGGCATCTTCCAGGCTGTGAGCGATCCCACACAGCTCCACATCCTCAAGCTTTTCGACAAACCGCCGCTGTATTTCCGCAATTCGCCGGTCATCTTCAGCGATCAGGATCCGGATGGTGGTCACTGGTGATTCCTCCCTTTGGCCTTCTTGGGAAGGTAGAGTGTGAAGCGGGAGCCCTCCCCGGGGAGATCATCAACCGTGATGGACCCTCCCCAGTGATTCAGGAACTGACGCACCAGGTGCAGCCCGTAGCCGTGCTCCGCGCCTGGCTTTGTGCTCACGCCTTTCTCGAAAATTCTCTGCCGGGCGTCTTCGGGAATGCCGGGCCCCTGGTCCTGTACCTCGAAAATCAGTTCATGCCCGAGGTCAGTCATGGAAAGCTGAACGATGCCCCCCGTGCCAGTGTGCTGGCGTGTTGCTTCCAGGGCATTGTCGATCAGGTTACCCAGTACGCTGACCAGTTGGTCACGGGGCAGGTCGGGGGGGATGTCCGTCATGCGGCTTTCGGAATCAATGTGAAGCCGAAGGCCCATTTCCCGGGCCCGGTTGTATTTGCCCAGCAGACAGCCGGCTATGACCGGGTCGGGGACAGCGTCCAGCAGCAGGTGAATCAGCGCCTGGTGGTCGCTGACTTCGCTGCCGATCAGGTTCAGTGCATCGTCGTAGGCTTCGATCTGGATCAGGCCGGCGATGGTGTGGAGCTTGTTGGAGTACTCGTGGGTCTGGCTTCTCAGGGTGTCCGCGTATTGCTGTATGCGGGTGAGCTGCCGGCTTACCTGGTCCACTTCGTCCCGGAGCCTGAAACTTGCCACCACACCGATGATATCCGTGCCCTGGCGGACCGGTAACCGGTTGACGATCATCTGCCGGTTTCGCAGCCAGACCTCCCGGTCAAAATCCGGAACGCCGGATTCCAGTACCGAAAGCAGGTCACTTTCCGGCAACACCTCCAGAATCGGCCTGCCGGAAAGCGGGGTTTCGGGGTCTATGCCCAGGGTTTCCAGGGCTGTCCGGTTGAAGGTGGTAATCACGCCGTCCCGGTTGATGGCGATGATGCCTTCCCTGACCGACTGAAGCGTGGCGTCCCGCTCCTGAAACAGGCGTGCGATTTCCTCCGGTTCCAGTCCGAATATTGCGCGCTTGAAACGGCCGGCAATCACCATGGCGATGAGTATGCTGACCAGCAGCGTGAGACCAACCACGCTGTACAGCACGAAACTGTAGCGTTTGATGATGGCATCCACCTGATCCACTCCATAACCCACTGACACAATGCCGATGATATCCCCTGTATCCGGATCAATCACCGGGGCCTTGCCGCGCATGGATTCGCCCAGGCTGCCTTTGGCTCTTGCCACATAGGCCTCGCCATCATCCAGGGCGCGCAGGCCCCAGTCGCCGTCGTCGTCTGCCATGGAGCGGCCGATACGGTCGGCGGTGGGATGCGCAAGCCTGATGCCGTAGTGGTCGCCAATAACAATGAACAGGGCTTCGTTGGTGCGCGTCATGCGGGTTGCCAGCCGGTTCAGTTCCCCGATGTCCCGCTCACGCACACCTTCAATCACCGAAGGCGCTGCCGCGATGGTTTTCGAGACCATAAGTGCCCGTTGCCCGATCTCATCAAACAGGGAGTCACTGAGATAATAGCCGGCGAACACGCCGATCAGGATCGTCTGTACAGCGCTGACGAATCCGAGCGTGAGGATCATCCGGGTTTTCAGTTTGGTTTTTCGGAACACGTTGTCAGCAGTGATTGGTTTGTTGTCGTTATAGGGGCAGGTTAAATCACTGGCTGTCTGATTGCCCGTAAATTTTATGAACTAAACGCCCTTAAGTTTCTTTAAAGGCATTACGCGCACAAGCTTCTGGCCGCATTGGCCAGCCTTTACCCTTTGTCTCGTTCCGCTCTCCTTTGGCTCCGCCTCGGAAGCGACCATAAAAACAAGACAGAGGTGACAATCATGATGATCAAACGAAGCCTGTCGTTCATCGCGGCAGCGGCGTTCAGCCTTCATGCCATGGCATGGCAACCTTCCGGAAAAGTTGAATGTATCGCCCCGTCAGATCCGGGTGGTGGCTGGGACTTTACCTGCCGCAGTGCTGGCAACGTGCTCAGGGACCTTGAGCTGATTGATGGCAGCGTGCAGACCGTAAACATGGCCGGGGCAGGTGGTGGTGTTGCCTATGCCCACACTGTGAGTAAACGCGCGCAGGACGACAAGCTCATTGTCGCCGCATCGACAGCAACCACCACTCGCCTGGCCCAGAAGCAGTTTCCGGGGCTGGACGCCGACATGGTGACCTGGATTGGCGCCCTGGGGGCTGACTACGGCGTTATTGCGGTGGGCAAGGACTCTGAATATGAAAATCTGAATCAGCTTCTGGACGCCGTCAAAAAGAATTCGAAGTCGGTGAAGTTCGCCGGCGGCAGTGCCAGAGGTGGCTGGGACCATCTGAAGGTCCTGATTGCTGCAAAGGCGGCTGGCGCCGATGAGCTGCCTGAAATTCCCTACCTTTCCTACAACAATGGCGGCGAGGCCATGACACAGGTGGTCGGTGGCCAGGTAGACGCCTTTACGGGTGACATTTCCGAAGTGACCGGTTTTTTGTCGTCGGGTGACCTTCGTGTTCTGGCTGTGCTGGCGGATGAGCGCTTGCCAGGAGACTTTGCGGATATTCCCACGGCAAAAGAGCAGGGGATTGATGCTGTTGGCCCCAACTGGCGCGGCTTCTATATGCCCAAGGGCGCCACCAGTGAGTCAAAGGAGTATTGGCGCAACGCGATCGATACCCTCTATGCCAGTGACGAATGGAAAAAGGTTATGAAGGCCAATGGTCTCATCCCCTTCCATCCGCCAGCGGGAGAGTTCAACGCTTTTGTCAGGCAACAGGTGCAGGACATCGAAGACCTGTCCCGGGAAATAGGCCTGCTGAAATGACAGGCCTCGGTGATCGCTTTCTCGGCCTGGGCCTTCTGGTTCTGGCGGTTGCCTACGGCTGGGTCGCACAGCAGTGGCCCGAGCCCTTTGGTGGCGCCGAGACTGTGGGCCCGGAAACCTTCCCGACCATCCTCGCGGTTGTCCTGGCTGCTGGCAGCATCTATCTGATGATCAAGCCGGATCCGGATGCACAGTGGCCACTTGGCAAGACAGCATTGGAGCTTGTGGTGTCTCTGGTGGTCCTGGTGGTGTACGCGCTGTTGCTTGAACCCCTGGGGTTTGTCCTTTCGACAACGTTAGCTGTGGGCACTCTTAGCTGGCGCATGGGCGCTCCTGTCAGAAGTGCCTTCCTGACCGGCCTGTCGAGCGCGGTAGTGGTATTTGTGCTGTTCAACTACGGCCTTGACCTGAACTTGCCCGCTGGCCTGCTGGAGGTGAACTGATGGAAACGCTTGGTTTTCTGATGGACGGTTTTGCGGTTGCCTTAACACCGTATAACCTGATGTTTGCCCTGTTTGGCGCCTTTGCCGGTACCCTGATTGGCTGTCTGCCGGGCCTTGGTCCCGCCAATGGCGTGGCTATTCTTATTCCCCTGGCGTTTGCCCTCGGCCTGCCACCGGAAACGGCCATGATCCTGCTGACCGCGGTGTACGCGGGTGCCATGTACGGCGGTCGCATATCTTCAATCCTGCTCAACATCCCCGGTGACGAACCGGCAATGATGACCTGCCTGGACGGCTATCCCATGGCCCAGAAGGGGCGGGCGGCAGATGCACTGGCGATTTCAGCAATTGCATCCTTCTCCGGCGGCCTGATAGGGACAATCGGCCTGATCATGCTGGCACCCGTGCTGGCGAAGTTCGCGCTGAGTTTTGGTCCGGCGGAGTATTTCGCGCTGTTTCTGCTGGCCTTTGCGACCCTCGGCGGTATCACCGGCAAGAACCCGATGAAAACGGTTATTGCCGCCACTCTGGGGATCATGATCTCCACGGTAGGTATTGATATCTCCACCGGCACCCAGCGCTACACCTTCGGGGTGCTGGAACTGTACGAAGGGCTCGACTTCATCCTTGCCATCGTTGGCTTGTTCGCCATCTCTGAGCTGCTGTTTTTCGTGGAGTCACGGATCGGTGGCGGACGCAAAAAGATGAATGTGGGCAAGCTGACGCTTACTTTCAAGGAGATCATTACCACCATCCCCACCCAGTTGCGCGGTGGTGTGCTCGGGTTTATTTCCGGGGTTCTTCCCGGCGCCGGTGCCTCTCTGGGCAGCTTTATCAGCTATACCCTTGAAAAGCAGGTGCTGGGCAAAAAAGGAAACTTCGGTGAAGGCGACATACGTGGCGTGGTAGCCCCTGAAGCAGGGAATAACGGGGCCTCGTCAGGGGCACTGGTTCCCATGCTGACCCTGGGTGTCCCTGGAAGTGGTACCACGGCGGTGCTGCTGGCGATGTTGATCTCGCTGAACATCACCCCTGGCCCACTGATGTTTACGCAGAATGCCGATATTGTCTGGGGCGTCATTGCAGCCCTTCTCATTGGTAACGTCCTTCTGCTGGTGCTGAACATCCCTCTGATCGGATTTTTCGTGCGGCTGCTTTCGGTTCCTCCGATGTACCTGTTGCCCATCGTGACCATGGTTGCCTTCGTTGGCATCTACTCCATCAGCAACAGCACCTTCGATCTGTACTTCATGGTGGCGTTTGGTGCCCTGGGGTATGTCCTGAGAAAGCTGGATGTGCCGGTGGTACCGATCATTCTCGGGCTGCTGCTGGGGCCGGAAATGGAGAAAAACCTCGGGCATGCACTGGTGCTGTCTGACGGGGACTGGAGCATCCTTTGGGCCAGCACCCTGGCCAAGAGTTTCTGGCTGGTTGCGGGCCTGAGCCTGGTATTGCCTTACGTGGTTGGCCCCGTGCTGCGTCGCCGCATGAACGCCGCCATGAAGGAAAGCCCGACGAGTGACTGAGCCCGGTCCGGCTCACTTCAACGGACCTTTGTTGTTCCACAAAAGTAATAAATACAATCTAGAGAGGAATTGTTCAATGAGAAAACAAAAAGTATTGGTGTCTTGCATTGCCGCGGTTGTTTGTGGCTCCACTGCATCCGGCGTGCTGGCCCAGTCCAAAGCGTCGACGATTTCCAGTGACGTGCCGGTATCGGATCTCGCCGTTGATGTCTATGGCCAGCTGAACTACGGCGTTCTGGTCGGGGATACCGGTGACGGCGGTGAGCACTTCATTGTTGATAACGACAACAGCGGTAGCCGGATCGGTGCCAAGCTCAAAGGCGACCTCGATGGTACGGACCTGGCAATCGGCGCCCATGTGGAGCTGGAATACCAGCAGAATGCGTCCAACCAGGTGACCCTTGAAGAGCGCTCAATCAGTGGCGAATTCAACGAGCGTCAGCTCAACCTGTTTGTTTCGGGTGGATTCGGCAAGTTATCACTCGGTCAGGGAGACGGGGCGGCAAACGGAAATATCGAACGGGACCTGTCGGGTACCAAGGTTATTTCCTACACCAACCCCAGCCTGGTGGGTGGCAGCCTAGACTTTCTGGATGATGCCACCAGTACCCGGGTTGCGCTCGGGGCAACAACGAGTGACCAGGACTTCGAGAGCCGTTATAGCCGCGTGAGATACGACCTTCCCGCCATGGGAGCGTTCAAGCCCGTGATAAGCCAGGGTATCAAAGGGGGTGATGATGTGACGGAAGTCGGCCTCAGGTTCTCTGGTGAATTGGGCGGCAAGATTGACGGTGCCTTGGGGTATTCCGTCCGGGATGTGGGTGGCGTAGCTGGCGATTTCGAAACCATGGGAGGCTCACTGTCTTGGCTGCATGACAGTGGTATCAACCTGACAGGGGCCTATTCAACCACCAGCGACGATAACCCAGCCAATCCGGATGCCGATTTCTATCTCGCCAAGCTGGGCTACAAAATTGGCAGGCACGCCTTCGATATTCACTACATGGAAACGGAAGATCGGGCTGAAAAGGGCGACTCCGCCGAAACCGTGGGAGTTGGCTATGTCTTTACCCCGATCAAGTGGTTCGAGACCTATGCCGGTTATAACAACCACTCGCTGGACCGTTCAGGCGCGGATTTCGACGATGTTGATACCGTGCTGGTCGGGGGGCGTCTCAAGTTCTGAGCGGCCCGCATCTATTGTTGTGCCCGGGGAATAGCCCCCACTTTGCCGCACCGGTTACCCGGTGCGGCTTTTTTCGTTTACGTGACTGATCAGAGGTTGGCTTCCGCGTATTCCGCCAGCACCGATCTTGGTACACCCTGCAGGTGAATA
>CAZFPG010000150.1:0-7824 GCA_964521055.1 uncultured Marinobacter sp. | reverse complement strand
GGCCCCGATGCCGGCCTGTAGCAATTCAACAGGGTAAACCATATGTTCGATTGGAAAGAGATTCTGGATTTCTGGTTTGGTGAACTTGATGAGCACGGACTGCCGGACAGCGAGCACCGCAACCGCTGGTTTCGCTCTTCCCGCGCTTTTGATCAGGAGATTCGCCGGCGCTTCATATCCATGGTGCTGTTTGCTTCCGAAGACGGGTTGCGGCACTGGCGAAAGGTACCGGGTGGAGCATTGGCCGAAATTATCCTGCTGGACCAGTTCACCCGCAACATACACCGTGGCGGCCCCCTTGCGTTCGACAACGACAAACTGGCCATCAAGTTGTGCAAGAGTGCCATGCGGAGCGGGCATGACATGGCACTGCCTCCGGTCCAGCGGGCTTTTCTGTACATGCCGCTGCAACATTCCGAGAAAATCGAAGACCAGGATCTCTCTGTGGACTGCTACGAGCAGTTGGCTGCTGCTACCGGTGGAATTGCCGGCGACTTCATGGAGAGTTTTCTGCAGTCCGCGAGGGACCACCGGGATATTATCCGGAAGTTCGGCCGATTTCCCCACCGGAACAAGGCCCTCAAGCGCACCCCCACAGCCGACGAGGAGGCCTACCTCGAGTCAGGAAAACGTTTCGGGCAATAGGGCAGGCTGAAACAGGCGTAAAACGGAAGTGCCAATTTCATCAATGTTTCTTCGCGCGGTATACGGCAGAATTTACAAAAACAAACAATAACACTGGCCCGCGCTGTTTTGCCCCGCAGCGGCATTGGAGGGCCGTCGAAACAAGGAAACCATGTCATGGTACAGGCACAAGTACCGGAGGTCGGTGCCCGTCGCGAGTTGCCCGAAAACCGCTCGCTGCGCAACTCCATCCGTTACAGCGGGCGCAAGGCATCCCGGGCGAAGAGTGAGTTGAGGCGCCTGGAAATTCTGGAGGCAACCTTGCGCATAGCCGCAAGAGACGGTCTTCGTGGTATCAAGCACCGCGCCGTGGCGCGGGAAGCCGGCGTACCATTGGCGGCCACCACCTACTATTTCCGGGATATCCAGGAGCTGATCAGCGACTCGTTCATGCTTTTTGCCGAAAAGGCGAGGGACAACCTGGACGGATTCTACGACACCATACATCTGGTTCTCGACACCATCCCTGACCAAACCCTTTGCCGTGGCGGACCTCAACGGCAGGAACTGGCTTCACGCCTTGCCGTTATCTCCACAGCCTACCTCTATGACCAGTTCACCAGGAGGCGGGAGCAGGTCCTTGCGGAGCAGGTTTTCCTGATGGAAGCCCTCAGGGATGATCTCCTGGCCGGACTTGCCCGGAACTACCGGGAAGCCTGGACTGCGGGGCTGAGGCAGATCCTGGAACGGCTGGATTCGCCGTCGCCCGCCCGGGATGCAGCGCTACTGGTGAACGTAACGCTGGGTATGGGGTATGACAGCCTGCTTAATGGTGCAGAGGTGGATCATTCTGTGTTGTCAGAAACGGTCGAGAGGGTTATCGGATTGGTTCTGGCTTGTCCAGTAGATTGATCAACTGTCGATCCCGCTGGTAGTGGTCGCTGCGAAACTGCAACGTATTATCCTCGTTGGTGAAGGCGGTGCGATAGGTCATAAGCACCGGTACGCTCCGGGGCAGCTGGACATTTCTGGTCTCGCCGCTGGCAAGGCTGTTTTCAAATGGCTCTTCAGTGCGCCAGTTATGCAGGCCGAACATCGTTCTCGCCAGGGATTCCGCACCTTCGACCCTGACGCATCCACTACTGAAGAAACGTTCCGGGCTTCGAAACAGTTCTTCGGCCGGTGTGTCATGGAGATAGACATCAAATGGATTGGAAAAACGTATAACAATGGATCCCAGCGGATTCGACGCTCCGGGTTGTTGCTGCAGTCGAACCCCGGTCGGGGAGGGCCAGCCTGCAGGCTCTGCCGGCAACTCGTTCCCGGAGTGATCCAGTACGCGTATATTCCGCTTCTGAAGATAGCCCGGGTCACTCCTGATTCTGGGCAGCATGTCATTAACAAAGATTGACCTTGGTATGTTCCATGCCGGGTAGAGCGTGAGATGGGTGATCAATGATCGTACTTCCGGAGTTTCCCGTCCTGGCCTGCCGACTTGCACCCGATTACGCCAGATAGCCTCTCCGTTGTCATACAGTGTTGCTGTCGCGTTGGTAATGTCGATCACCAGTCCTCTATTGACCGGATGGTTAAACGGCCATCGCAAACGCTCCAGGTTGGCACGAAGGGTATCCAGTAGATCGGCTGGCTGTATGTTCAATGCCTGTCGGGTTGCCTTGCCTACCCGGCCGTCCTGAGTGAGGTTGAAGTCCTCCTGGAACCGCCGAACTGCAGCGGCCGTTGCCGTGTCGTAAAATCCAGGGTTGGTGTCGCCTCTGGACGGAGGTTGCAGATACCCCTGTGCCCTGAGTCGCTCCTTGAGCTCTTTTACTCTCGCGTCCTCCAGGCCTTCCGCCAGGGTGGGGCCCGGTGCAATGGTCGGCCATGACGAGGGATAGTTATTGAAGGCCCATCGATAGGCTTCTCGTAGTGCCAGGTATCGCGGATCCTCCGGAGGTGCCAGCCTGAAGGCCTGTGCTGGGGAACCGTTGGAGGCTGACAACACACTGGATAGTACGTCGTGGCGGTTTACGGAGGTTATCAATGGTGATTGCCAGACGATGTTGTGGAGGAGCGGATCTACCCTGCCAATCCTGAGATCAAGCAATGCCCGGTGATAGGTCTGCTCGGCCAGTTGGTTTTCACAGTCGGAGAGGCTTCCCCACAGGGCGAGATGGTCCAGGGCGCTGCTGAGTTTCCCAAGTGGATAAACATCCGGGTTGAGTCCCTCTTTATGGAGGCCCCTGAGGCCATCGATGAGTTCGTTAAGGCGCTGGGGGTCTGACCAGTCGGTCGTTGTCCCTGCTATTTCGCACGTTAGCAGGTCGTCACCATGCACGGCGGTAACCGATGGGCTCACAGTGGCCAGAACGGCAATCAACAGTGCCTTCTGGAAGCGGTAAAACGCATTGTTCTTAATTGTATGAAATATGTACATCATGACGGACATCCACGAGTTCCCTGTTAGAATGCGCGACACTTGTTATGAGCGGTTAGTCTGCTCCCGGGCCAGTTTGCAAACACGGTCTGATGATTCCAGTGAGACCGGTGAGGAACCGTCAATGCCTGTTACCTGTCATGAACGATACTTTTTCTTGATACTCTGTCTATTGTCCGCTTTCCTGGTGCCGGCTCATAGTATGGCAGATGACTTTGACAGTGTTATGTATGAAAAGTTGTCACTCCAAGCTCCGGAATTAAACCCAATGGTGCTTCGCAAAGCCCTGCAGGCTTCCCAATGTGCTGTGAGCAACGGAATCAGGGCACCAGAGCGACTGGCGGTTATTGACTTCTCGTTACCATCCGCCCGCCCGCGCTTGTGGATTTTCGACCTGACAGAGCAGCGACTGCTGCTTCAGGACCTTGTCGCTCACGGTAAGAACTCCGGAATGGCAAGCCCCAGTGAGTTCTCGAACGTCGAGGGCAGCCACCAGTCCAGTCTCGGACTATTCCGGGCCCAGGAATCCTACCGTGGAAAACACGGCTATTCGCTGCGCCTGGATGGCCTTGAGCCGGGTATCAATGATCTGGCACGTCAGCGTGCCATCGTTATTCATGGGGCCGACTATGTGAACGAGGATTGGGTTCGTGACTATGGCCGCATCGGGCGTAGCCATGGATGTCCTGCGGTGGGTCGCGAAATCATCAGTCAGGTGGTGGATAATCTGAAAGGTGGCCAGTTGGTGTTCAAGTACTACCCGGATCAGCACTGGCTTCAGTCCTCGACCCTCCTGAATTGTGAAACCGGTCGGGTCGCAGACGCGGTTGCGGCGGATGGTAGCAACAGCTGATGGGCGGATCGGAAATCTGAGAAATTGGTCGACAAAACAGTTGACGGGGAAGGATGAATCCGTAGAATACGCCTCCGTTGATCAAGCGGGAATAGCTCAGTTGGTAGAGCACAACCTTGCCAAGGTTGGGGTCGCGAGTTCGAATCTCGTTTCCCGCTCCAGATTGTGACCTGTTGACCTCAAATCACGTCGGCAGGTTTTTAAGAAAGGGGCTTTTGCCCCTTTTTTCGTTCCAGAACGTTCCCCTGAACCCCGTTTCGCCCCCCAGACTTTCAAGCCCATTCCCTGTGCGCTCACGTAGGCTTTCTTAAAGCGGGAAGTATTGTTCCCAGGGAAGCCGAGAATATGGACGCCGTGCTGAAACTGCTTCAAGACTGCCCGCATTTTGACTATAAAGGCATACTGGAAGTCTCTGAAATGATGCAGAGGCCGGGTTAATTGCCTATGGGTGAGTGGGCAATGGCATCGCCTCACCGTCGAGTCGTTTTAAAAGAAAGGGATAAACCATGAAACCTCGCATTAGCATGATAACCCTCGGGGTTAGAGATCTACAGAAATCCATAGCGTTTTACGAGAAGGGGCTTGGCCTGCCACGTATGGATTCTCCGCCGGAAGTCGCGTTTTTCACACTTAACGGGACGTGGCTGGGATTGTACGGCTGGGACGCGCTGGCGGAAGATGCCCAGGTGCCGGTATCGAAGGGCGGTGAATTCAATGGTTTTGCCCTTGCACACAACCTTGAAAGTGAAGCGGAAGTTGACGCCCTGTTTGAAGAGGCACTGCGTGCTGGTGCCAGCGCCGTTAAAAAACCGCAAAAGGTGTTTTGGGGGGGCTATTCCGGCTACTTCAAGGACCCGGATGGGCATTTGTGGGAAATCGCCCATAACCCGTTCGCGTGGGTTGGCCCAAAGGACGAATAGAATGAATACGCGTTTGCGCCGCCTTGCCCTGTCTGCACAAGGCTTGCTGCAGTCCCAGCCCTATGGGCGTGGGCTGGCGGGTGCCCGTAGAGCGATTAACCACCTAGGCTACGTACAGGTCGACACCATTTCGGTGGTGGAGCGGGCACACCACCACGTACTTTACTCCAGGGTACCCGGGTTCAAGCCAGCCATGACCAATCAAATGCTGCGCGATGGAGATATCTTTGAATACTGGACACACGCCGCAGCCTTTTTGCCTATCGCCGATTTTCGCTTCTCCTTGCCCTACAAACAGGCCCTAAAAAGTGGCCAGACCCACTGGTATAGAAGCCGTGACCAGAAACTCATGGACGAACTGTATGCCCGTATACGTTCAGATGGCCCGATACGGTCCCGGGATCTGGAAAACAGCGCCACAAAACGGGCAGGGTGGTGGGACTGGAAGCCAGCCAAGAAGGCACTTGAGCAGATGTACATGGAAGGCGACCTGATGGTCAGCGACCGCGAAGGCTTCCAGAAAACCTACGATCTGACCGAGCGGGTACTGCCATCCCACGTGAATTCAAAGATGCCCACCGTGGAAGAATTCGCCGCGCACATTGTCGATCAACAGTTGCGTTGCCATGGGTTTGCTTCGCTCAAAGGGCTGACCTACCAGCGCAGGAATGCGGGACTACGCAACGCGGTGAAAGCCCTGGTAAACGAAAGGTTGGCGCAACGCGTTCTGGAGCAGGTACAGGTGAGTAGTGGCGAGGTATTTATTGTGGAAGCGGGGGCGCTTGAACGCCCCCTTCCACGATTGAACAACCGCATGTTGATTCTTTCGCCATTTGACAATAGCGTCATCCAGCGCGAGCGGCTCAGGGCAGTGTTTGGATACGATTACCAGTTGGAATGCTATGTCCCCGCAGCCAAACGTCGGTATGGCTATTTCTGCCTGCCGCTACTTTACCGTGATGACTTTATTGGCCAAGTGGATTGCAAAGCCCATCGCCAATCCAGACATCTGGAAATCAAGTCCCTGCATCTGAAGCAACACGGTTTTGATGAAGATCCAGTCATTGCCGCATTTGCCGAGGCTGTCACCCGGTTCTGTCATTTCCAGAATTGCGACTCGGTGTCTTTGACGAAAGCCCATCCAGAACATCTGACCCAGCGTTTGCGCGACGCGCTAAGCTCCACCTGATTCATTTGCTGCCGACTCACTTGATGGGCAAGTGAATATCGGTCAGCAGATCCCCTTCGTCCACCTCATGCACAAGATTCAGGTAATGAAAGAAGCACGGATGGTCCCGCCACGTTTCACCGCTTTGCTGACCCTTGTAAAGTTCGGAATAACGGCGACCGCGGGGTGTTTGGCATTAGTATCGCTTATTGGATGCATTAGTGCTGGCTCAGTTTACAGCACTGATACCATGGGCAAGACTGAGCCACGGTAAGGGTCACGTGACATTAAGAACTCTAAAAGTTGACGTGAGTCCACCTACAACAACAAATCAAAAGTGTGGTGACAATAATGCAAAGCAACAAACTGAGAACGACAGTGCGTGCGACGGCTGCGGCAACAATTTTTGGGGTGAGTGTACAGGCCAACGCGGTCAATTTTGATGCTGGCGATTACAAGGTCAGTGTCTATGGCTACGCGCGATTGAATGCCAGCTATGACCTCGATGCGAATGTTGCAGCCACTACTCGTTCTGCTTCTTTTGCGAAGCTGGAAAACGGTTCCGATCCCCAAAGTGATGATATCACCGGGCACTTTGGTGCAGATGCGGTTCAGAGCCGTCTCGGCGTATCCGTCGTGACTCCGGAAGGTGTCAAAATTGTTACGGAAGGCAATTTCCGCGGCGGTACCCTACGTTTGCTCAACGGCTATGGTGAGTACAACGGTGTACTCATGGGCCAGACCTGGTCCAACTTCACGAGTTTCGTGGGTTACACCCCCACTTTGGACTTTGATTCCCTGCCTGGTCTCCCAGGTCTGCAGGGGCGGGCTCCTCAAGCACGTTACACCTCTGGCGCACTGTCCTTCTCGGTAGAGCAACCGCAGGACTATGCCGATTTTGTGGGCGCCCCTGGTGGTGCCAAGAAAACCGGCCTGCCAGCATTTACCGCCAGACTGGAGGATTCCTCCGGTGGCCTGTCATACTCCGCAGCGGTCCTGGCGCATCAATTGGCTGCTGATGACGGAGCCACCGACGACAGCGTACTCGGCTTTGCGACCTTTGTGGGCGCCCAGGTGGCGCTGAGTGACACGATTACCCTGCAAGGCACCCTGTCCTATACAGATGGTGCTAACAGCTACCTGTATCGCTCAGGCGATGACTTCGGCGCGGCAAGTGCCTACGTCAACGGTGCTGATCTCGAGACTATCTCTGGTTACGGTGGCTCCATTGGTACCAGTGTAAACCTGGGCAGCGGCCGTAGCATCAACATCGGTTACGGCATCGCCACCGTAGATTGGGATGATGCCGAAGACGACTTAGGCGCTGCAGCAGTTGCCACCCAGAGCGAGACCAACTCCGCAATCATGGCCAACTACCAGTGGACTCCCGTCAAGAACGTCATGATGGGCGTGGAGTACGCCTTCGTGAAGCGTGAGAACGTTGACGGCATCGATGCAGATGCAAGCCGCCTTCTGTTTGCAGCCCAGTACAACTTCTAAGCCTGATTGAAAGTTAGCGGTCAAAAGCCCCGGCCTTCGAGTCGGGACACTAGCGCTGTGAAAAATCCGGGTTTTCGATGTCGGTATCCTGGTTGGCCTGGCTTTCTCGTATCAGCCAGCTGTTGAATTGCTGGGTAATAGGGGTGACCGCCTTGGTGGCGGGCAGCACCAGGTAGTAACCACAGTTGGAACGGATGTGCTGCGGGATGACCGGTACCAGTAGCCCGGACTCCAGCATCGAATCAACCATAGGCAACCAGCCGATGGCGGCGCCCTGGCCGGCAATCGCCGCCTGCAGCAGCAGGGTGTAGTTGTT
Source organism: uncultured Marinobacter sp. (assembly GCA_964521055.1). Taxonomy (GTDB): domain Bacteria; phylum Pseudomonadota; class Gammaproteobacteria; order Pseudomonadales; family Oleiphilaceae; genus Marinobacter. The sequence continues at coordinate 6 of CAZFPG010000150.1, read as the reverse complement.
GAACAC
>CAZFPG010000149.1:0-7868 GCA_964521055.1 uncultured Marinobacter sp. | reverse complement strand
GACGCCCATTATCGAACCACTCCCGGCGACCTGCGCCAGTGGATGGATGATCCCGATGCGGTGACCATCGTGGCAAGACAGGGGGCTGAAATCATCGGCGTACTCTGGGCAACGATCGAAGGGAATCTTGAGCCGGCGCTTGCCAGGAAGGTATTGCGGGGTGAGCGAAGACTGAAAGGCCATTTGCTGCCCCAGTCCCTGGCCAATCATGGCGGTGATGTGGAAGCGGCCACCCTGCGCATACTGAGGGTGGTACGGGTGGCCGTCCATGATCAGTATCGCAGGCAGGGAATCGGCAGGCAGTTGCTCAACAGTGCCACCGACAAGGCCGGAGCCCTGGAGCTGGACGCCATTGGTACCAGCTATGGCGCTGCGGAGGACCTGCTGCCTTTCTGGCAATCGTCCGGCTTCGCCACCGTAAGACTGGGTATCAGCCGCGAGGCCAGCTCCGGCGAATACGCCGTTCAGATGCTGAAGGGGCTGACTGGTAGGGGTATTGCCACACAACAGCGACTGTCCGCCAGGTTTGCCGAGCAATGGCCGGTTATGCTGCCGGCGGTCTGGGCCAGCCTGTCCCCGCAACTGGTGTTGGTGATCGCTGCAGACTTGCCCGCAGCATCGCCACTGACGGATCAGGAGCTTATCGAACTGGAGGCCTTCGCCCATGGGCACCGGGGATTCCAGTTGACACTGCCTGCATTGAAACGACTTTCGCTGCAGGGGGGTATTTCGAACCGGCTTCAGGCTAATGCCTGTGCCCCGTTATGGGCGAAAGCCGTGCTGCAGAATCACTCCTGGGAAGTGCTCAGGGAAGCAGGTATTTGCACCGGCCGGAAGGATGGTGAGGCAAGCCTGAGGACGCTTGCGGGTGACCTGATCAGTCGTGGGTTTGATAAACCGCCCCGACTTGTGAACAGCTCGATTTAATTCTGCCCGGTTACTGACCAGAATACCTGCAAAAATAAATCAACAGAGACCGAATCATCATGGCCCAGGGAACCGGCTTCATCCTTCCGAAACTCCTGCTTTTACTGTTTTCCACTGTACTTGTTACCGCCTGTGCCTCAGGTGGTGATCCTTCCAATCTCGAACAGCGCCAGTCCTCAGTGGCCGACACGCCGCTCATGGCGGCTGTCAGCAGTGGTGACCTGGATCAGGTTGAATCCCTGGCGGGGGCCGGTGCCTCACTGAATACCCTGACAGAGGAGGGCACGCCGCTGGCGGCTGCGGTGAAAGCAGGGGAGGACCGCATTGCGTGGTTTCTGCTCAGCGAGGGGGCCGATCCGGATCGTGCGCAGGCCGACGGTGTTACGCCCTTGATGATTGCTGCCGGTGAGGGGCATCGCCGGCTGGTTCAGCTTCTGTTGTCCGCCGGTGCACGGGTCAATGCGAAAGACAGTGAGGGAACAACGCCAGTGATCCGGGCTGCGCGCAACGGCCATCTGTCAGTGGTCAAAGTGCTTCTGGCCGCTGGCGCCAATGTGAATGTCAGCCAGGGGGACCGCTCTCTGCTGATGCACATCGTTGAGGGAGGCGATCTGCTGACCGCCGAGATGCTGGTTGCCGCCGGTGCTGATGTGAATTACCGGGGCAAGAACGGCCGTACCGCCCTGGATATTGCCCGCGCCAGTAACAACCGGGATCTGGAAATGCTGCTGATTCAGGCCGGCGCCGAGATCTGACCGGCGCCGGGTCAGCCCAGACCCATGGGGTCGTTGCTGTCGTCCAGCTCTGGCAGGAAGTGCCCCTCAACAACACTTTCCGGCACCTCCGCCACGGTCTTGAAGGACCATTGGGGAGCGTTGTCCTTTTCGATCAGCAGGGCCCGGATTCCTTCCCGTAGATCCGGTCGCCTGGTACATCCGATGGCCATGGCCATTTCCATCCGGAAGGTGTCCTTCAGGGACATCTGCTGTGCTTTCTTGAGCTGGGTCCACACCAGCCAGGCGGTAACGGGGCAGCCTCTTCGAAGGTTGTTCATGCAGGTTTGCCACCAGTCACTGTCGATCTCGGCAGACAACAGGTTCTCGACAACATCGGGCAACTCGTCACCGGCGCTGAGTCGGGCGATGCTCTGCTCATGGCGAGCCAGTTCGCTCTCTGGCAGTGCCCGGTAATCCGGGTGCTCCAGCTGTTTGACCAGGCGGAACAGGCGGTTGTCGTTGGCAGCGGCCTCGTCGGTCCAGCGTTCATCCTGCAAGCGGGCAACCAGTGAATCTGCCCGCTCTGGCAGAACGGCCATGTCGGCCAGGCCCACCCGTAACGCATCTGAGGCATTCAGCCGGGCGCCGGTAAGGCCCATAAACAGTCCGAGGCGCCCTGGCAGGCGGTTGAGGAACCAGCTGGCGCCAACATCGGGGAACAGGCCGATGGTAATTTCCGGCATGGCCATTTTAATATCGGGCGTGACCAGTCGATAGCGTGAGGCGGAGAGAATGCCCATGCCACCGCCCATGACAGCGCCGTGGGCGATAGTGATGATTGGTTTCGGGAAACAGTGAATGGTGTAGTCCATGCGATACTCGCGGGCGAAATAGTTCGCGGCGGCAGAGTGATCTTTATTATCGGACAGTGCCCCATATAGCTGGCGGATATCGCCACCGGCGCAGAATGCGCGCTCGCCGGCTCCCCGGAAGATAACCATGGCGATATGACTGGCTTCCGCCCACCGATCCAGCGTAGTCTGGATTTCATCGATCATTGAGCCCGACAGAGCATTCAGGCTGCCGGGAGCGTCCAGGGTGATCTGGCCAATGGAGCCTTCCCGGCATTCAAATTCCTGAACCTGAATGGGCATGTTCGCTTCTCCGCTGAAATACGTTGGCGTGATTGTCGCGATGATACGTATAAGGTGTATTGATTTATCGCATTTGAGCTCTGTTTTGTCTGTGCTATAAGTTTGTCCAGACCTCACCCTTCAGATGTCTGTCGGGTTCCAAAACGATGAGAGGGTAAAACCAATGAACCTGAAATACCACACCATTGCTGTTCTGTTCGCACTGGGCTCGGCGGTTCCTGCTGTTGCAACCGCTGCCGATGCCGAGGCGGGCAAGGCCAAGGCCGCTGTCTGTGCCGCCTGCCATGGCAAGAATGGCATCGCATCCATTCCCGGTTACCCCAACCTGGCGGGCCAGAACGAACAGTACCTTGTGTCTTCACTCAATGCCTACAAAAACAAGCAGCGCAGTGGTGGTCAGGCAGCGGTCATGCAGGGTCAGGCCACGGGCCTCAGTGATGAGGACATTGCCAATCTTGCAGCGTACTATGCAAGCCTTCCAGCAGATGGCGGGAAATAATCCCCACCATCAATAAACCCGTCAATCTCAGGGAGTGGCCTGTGCCACTCCGCTGACAATCCGGTAACTGGGTTCGTAGGCACTTGAGCCCGGCAACTTCATGCGGTTCTGGGTTACGAACTCCTTCAGCATGGCTTCCAGCGGTGCCAGCAATGCCGGGTCTCCGGAAATCTCGAAGGGACCGTATTCCTGAACCTGGCGTATACCACTTTCCTTTACGTTACCGGCGACGATACCACTGAATGCCTTGCGCAGGTTGGCAGCAACCATGTGAGCCGGCTGGTCACGATGCAACTCCAGCGCCCGCATGCTTTCGTGAGTAGGATCGAACGGTAGCTGGAATACCGGGTCGATCTTCAGCATCCAGTTGAAGTAGTAGGCATCCTGCATGGCACGGCGGAAGGTTTCCACATCCTTCATGCCCTGCTTCATGGTGCGGGCCACCTGGTCCGGGTCGTCGATAATGATCTCGTACTTGCTGGCCGCCTCGTCGCCCAGGGCGTGGCCGATAAACTGGTCAATCATCTCGAAGTATTCGGCGTTTTCCGGCTGGCCGGTAAAGACCACGGGGAAGGGCAGATCGGCATTGTCCGGGTGCAGCAGGATGCCCAGCAGGTAAAGAATTTCCTCCGCAGTGCCCACGCCACCAGGGAAAACGATGACACCGTGGCCGGTTCTGACGAATGCTTCGAGGCGTTTCTCGATGTCTGGCATGATTACCAGCTCATTCACAATGGGATTCGGAGCTTCGGCACCAATAATGCCTGGCTCTGTCAGGCCGATGTAACGGCCGTTTTTCACCCGCTGCTTGGCGTGGCCAATGGTGGCACCTTTCATCGGGCCTTTCATGGCGCCGGGGCCGCAACCGGTGCAGATGCTGAGCCCCCGCAGGCCCAGTTGATGACCCACTTCCTTGCTGTACTGGTATTCCCGTTCATTGATCGAATGCCCACCCCAGCACACCACCAGGTCCGGATGGCGGCCAGCCTGCAGCACACGGGCGTTGCGCAGTATATGGAAAATCAGGTTGGTAATGCCTTCGGGATCGTCCCGGCGCAGCCCCGATGCTGACTGGGGAATGGAATAGGAATAGATAATATCCCGCAATACCGAGAACAGGTGTTCACGGATAGCACGTAACATCTGTCCGTCAACGAAGGCGTGGGCGGGGGCGTTGACGAGTTCCAGCTTGAGGCCACGTGGCTGGGGTACCAGGCGAACGTCGAAGTCAGCGTGGGCTTCCATCAGGGTTTTGCAGTCGTCGGTTTCGACGCCGGTGTTGAGCACAGCCAGTGCGCATTGACGGAACAGCCGGTAAAGGCCGCCTTCGCTTTTGTCCTTGAGGCGGTTGACTTCAAAAGTGGACAGGATTTCCAGGCTGCCCTCTGGGGACACCAGGGCATTGATAGTGGATTCGGTCATGAATGGTGAAACTCCTGAATGTTTCGCTGGCACCCTGAAATCACGGTGATGCCTTTTTGTCTGATTATAACCCGCTTCGGGAATGCCTGATTTTGAGGCATGCAGTGAAACCGTTACACTAAGCACTTTAGTATGTTTACGCTACCCGACAGACGCCCGATTTATGAAACTTCTTATTCGTCCCGCTCCCGAAGTGGCTATCAAGAGCAAACCCGTGCGCCGACAGCAGATGCGGCATCTGCGCCAGAATATCCGCAAGCTGCTCACGCGTCTTGATAACGATATCCATGTGGAAGGGGCCTGGGACCGGGTGGATGTGGATATTCCCGATGGTCGTAGCCTTGCCGGCCCGGTTATCGATGAACTCCAGCGTATTCCCGGCATTTCCACGATCCAGGAAATCGGCATCTTTCCCTGGGAGAGCATGGAAGATGTGGCACAGAAGGCCGTGGCAGCGTTTGCCGAACGTATTCGCGGCAAGACCTTTGCAGTGCGGGTTCGCCGCCACGGAAATCATCCATTCCGGTCCATCGACCTGGAGCGCCTCGTTGGCACCGCGCTTTTTGAGGCCTCGGCGCCCAAAGGTGTCGACCTGGGCAAGCCCGACGTTGAGGTGCGGATTGAAATTCAGGACAGGAATTACCACATTGCCCACCGCAAGCACCGTGGTACCGGTGGTTACCCCCTGGGGGCCGTGGAAACGGTGATGACGCTTGTTTCCGGCGGTTACGACTCCTCGGTAGCCGCGTATCTCATGATGCGCAGGGGGCTTCGGTCCCATTTCCTGTTCTTCAGGCTGGGTGGCCCGGCCCATGAGATTGGTGTTCGCCAGGTCGTTCACTACATCTGGGACCGCTACGGCGCGTCCCACGGTGCCAAGTTTATTTCCGTGCCCTTCGAGGGTGTGGTGGAAGAAATCATGCAATCGGTCAGTCAGCGCCACTGGGGGGTTGTACTCAAGCGCCAGATGCTGAAGGCGGCCTCGGAAATTGCCGCCCTCAGTAATGCCTCCGGCCTGGTCACCGGCGATGCCGTGGCGCAGGTTTCCAGTCAGACACTGTCAAACCTCAATGTGGTGGACCGCGCCAGTGACGAAGTGGTTCTGCGCCCACTGATTTCCATGGACAAGGAAGCCATCATCAATATTGCGCGGGAAATTGGCACCGAGCCCTTCGCCCGCACCATGCCGGAGTATTGCGGTGTGATTTCCCGCAAGCCGGCAACCCGGGCAAAACTTCACCGGGTTGAGGAAGATGAAGCGAATATGGATTCGCAGGTGCTGGAACAGGCCATTGCAAGCCGCCAGGACACGCCGGTCAACCGTCTTCTGGAAAGCACCCAGACCCCGGAAGAGGTGGAGCTGGTGCATACGCCGGATGTGAATGATGTGATCATCGACGTGCGCCATCCGTCAGAAGGCGAGCAGTCGCCATTGCACCTCACCAGCAACCGGGTGGTGGAAATTCCCTTCTATGAGCTGAGCGAGCGCATCCGGGCCCTGCCAGCCGACAGGCAGTACCTGTTGTATTGTGATCGCGGCACCATGAGCCGGATGCACGCCTGCAACCTGAAAGCCGAGGGCCACACCAACATCAAGGTGTACGCCCCCGCCGCCAGCTGACTCGTTACCCTTCCAGTCCCTTGAAGAACTGCTGCACGTTTTCGCTCAGGGTTTCCAGGTCATAGCCGCCTTCCTGCACAATCAGTGTCGGCAGGCCGGTCTGGCGGATATGGGTGGCCAGACGGCAGAACCCCTCCGAGGATACCGACACCTTCGCCTGAGGATCGTTATGGTAGATGTCGAACCCGAGCGGGAGTATCAGGGCATCTGGCTGGAACAGGCGAATGGCGGCCAGTGCCTCCCCAAGTTTTGCGAAGAAGTCATCCTCCGTCGAGCCGTGGGGCATGGGCAGGTTGATGTTGTAACCAAGCCCTTCGCCCTCACCCCGTTCATCTTCATAACCACTCACGACCGGGTAGAAATTGGTGGGGTCGCCGTGAATCGACACGTACAGCACGTCGCTACGGTCGTAGAAAATTTCCTGGATGCCCTGGCCGTGGTGCATGTCCGTATCCAGTATGGCGATCCGCGGGAATCGGGATTTCATGTGTTCCGCTGCAATGGCGGCGTTGTTGAGGTAACAGAAGCCCCCGGCGGCATCCTTGCGGGCGTGGTGTCCCGGCGGGCGGCAGACTGCATAGGACGTGCGTTCGCCGGCAATCAGCGCATCGGCTGCACCCAGAGCCGTCTGGGCGGACCAGTAGGCGGCATTCCAGGTGTTGGCCCCGATGGGGCAACTGCCGTCGGCCTGGTAGCGGCCAGCTTCAGCAAGAATGCCTTTCAGGGCGTTTGGTGAGCGTACAAAGATGTTGGATATCACTTCGTCGCCCCAGTCCCCCATCTGCGACCAGCGGCGGTGGGCGGACTCCAGGAAGCGCAGATAGCCCAGGTCGTGGACCTTTGAGATCGCCCCTGCACCCTGGTCTGCAGGCTGCAGCACCGGAATGCCCATCGCTTTCAGCCCCTCCAGCATTTGACCGGTGCGATCCGGGACTTCCTGAGGCTGACGCATCTGGCCGCGGGTAAAGTAGGTCTTGGGTAGATGCTGATCCTGTGAGGGATGAAAAAACGCCTTCATGTTCCGGCCTCCTGATAATGACATTGTTCGAGTATAGGCGCCCGCGGGTGTGGGTCAAAACAGCTTTGTCCGACTTTACAGTAGCGGTTTCTGCATCCACTATGAGAGACATATCACACTGACGCAAACCCGAATTTATACAATATTGAAAGGAGCCGAGATGATCGAGTCACCATTGCTTCCCAAGCTGACTGGCTATATCGGCGGTCGCTGGACTGAATCCCCGGATGGTAACACCTTCGATGTCTATAACCCGGCCACGGGTAAGGTGATTGCCAGTGTGGCGTCGATGTCGGAAAGCGAGGTGAAGGATGCCGTTGAAGCGGGTAAATCGGCGCTTCGACTGACCAGCCCTTACACGATCGAAACCCGTCGCAAGTGGCTGGAAGATATCCGTGACGCCCTCAAAGCCAACAAGGAAGAAGTCGGCCGCATCCTGTGCATGGAACACGGCAAACCCCTCAAGGAAGCCCAGGGCGAAGTGGACTATGCCGCCGGCTTCTTTGATTAC
>CAZFPG010000148.1:0-7882 GCA_964521055.1 uncultured Marinobacter sp. | reverse complement strand
CAAGGAGTACCTGCATTACCAGATCATCATGACCTGGTTCTGGGGCCTGCTGATGGCCCGCTCACTGCTGGAAACCCAGGAGCGATCGACGGATCTCGACATGGTTATCAGGCTTTGCCTGTATTCCATTATCGTGACCTTTGTGCTGTCCCTGTTCTTGCCCTATCACACGGCCATGGAGTGGATCGTACTGGCTTCCATTCTGCTCAGTATGATCCTGATTGTGGTCAGTTACCTGTCATGGCGTTACTACAACCCGGCGGCACGTTCCTACTTCTTTGCCTGGACACTGGCACTGGTGGGTTTTGGCATATACGGTCTGACGGTAATGGGCTACCTGCCACTGAACATGTTCACGACCTATTCCCCACAGTTCGGTCTGACCGCCCAGATTATCCTGTTTTCGTTTGCCCTGGCCGATCGCATCAAACAGGTGCAAGGGGAGGCGCTGGGCTGGAGTCAGCGGGCACTGGCCAACCTGCGTCGGTACCAGTCGTTGTTTGATAATGCCATCGAGGGGGTGTTCCAGATGTCCCTTGACCGGCGCTTTGTCACCGCCAACCCCGCAATGGCGAAACTGATGGGGTACAGCAGCAGCCGTGAGCTGCTGGACCACAACCCGGACGCCCTGGAGACCTGTTTCGCGGATGAGCGGGTGCGGCGCTGGGTTATCGGGCAGCTGGAGTCCCGGGGAACCGTGAAGGGCATCGAGGCCCGATACTATACCCGTTCCGGAGAGGAGCGCTGGGCCACCATCTCCCTGCACACGGTGTATGACAGCGATGGTGAACCCGCCCATCTTGAAGGCACCTGTATTGATGCCACCGAACGACACCAGCGCCAGCGCATCGAGCGGGAGCGGGAGCAGGAGCGCTTGGAGAAAGAGCTGGCCCGCAACTCCGCCGAGGCCAAAAGCCAGTTCCTGGCCAACATGAGCCATGAAATCCGCACGCCGCTGGCGGCCATCATCGGTTACGGTGAAACCCTGCTCGACCCGGATCTGACCGAAAAGGAGAAGCAAAGCAGTGCCGAGACCGTCGTACGCAGTGGCCGGCACCTGCTTGATCTGATCAACGATATCCTGGACCACTCGAAAATCGATGCCAACAAGCTGGACGTGGACGTGGTTTCGGTGAACCTGCCGGAACTGCTGGATGAAATCCGTGCCTTCTTTGCCCCGAGGGCACGGGAAAAAGGACTGGAATTCCATGTTATCTGCGAATTCCCGTTGCCTGAGCAGATTGCCACGGACCCTACCCGTTTCCGCCAGATCATCATCAACCTGTGTGGAAATGCGCTCAAATTTACGGAAAAAGGGTCGATTTCCCTGAATATCCGTTGTGACCGGCAGCATCACAAGCTGGTTGCCAGGGTGGTGGATACCGGCATAGGAATGAAGCCGGAACAGTTGGGCCGGTTGTTCGATCCGTTTGCCCAGGGCAGCGCGGCCATTGCGCGCCAGTACGGGGGCACCGGGCTGGGCCTGAGTATTTCACGCCGGCTGGCGGAACTGCTGGGTGGGGATATCTCGGTAACCAGTACCTATGGCGAGGGCAGCGAGTTCGAGCTTTCCATCGATACCGGGCTGCTGGAAGGCGTCCATTTTCTGCGTGATGCCTCGGAACTGTCGCAGCGCCGTCGCAGTATACCCATGGTAGTGGCCCCCCGGTTGTCCGGGCGTATTCTGTTGGCGGAAGACAACGATGTGAACCGTCACCTGGTGTCCCTGCTGGTCAGCCGGACCGGCGCAGAGCTGGTCAATGTCAACAACGGGGCCGAAGCGCTGGACCTGGCGTTACGGGAGTCTTTTGACCTGATTCTGATGGATATCCAGATGCCGGTGATGAACGGCCGGGATGCCACGGCCGCCATTCGGGAAGCGGGGCTGAATACCCCGGTGATCGCGCTTACCGCGAATGTTATGGCCGAGGACATCGCCGACTATCGGCTGGCTGGCTGTAACGATCACCTGGCCAAGCCAATCGACAAGCAGCGGTTCTACGAGGTGCTGGCGCGTTACCTGGTGGTCAGGCCGGAGAGTGAACAAGGCGGTGATCGCCGCTACTCCGGCACGGTACTGGTGGCCGAGGACAACGAGGACAACTGTCGACTGGTGGAGCGAATGCTGAAAGCCCAGGGGCTGGAAGTTATTACCGTTGTCAGTGGTGACCAGGCGGTACGCAGGGCGCTGTCAGAGTCCGTGCAACTGGTGCTTATGGACCGCCACATGCCGGAGCTGGATGGTGTGGAAGCAACCCGGTTGCTGCGCCAGACGGGGTTCCGGCGGCCCGTGATCGCCTTTACCGCCGGTGACCAGTCCGAGGACGAAGCCCTGCTGGAAGCGGGATGCGATGGCGTGCTCAGCAAGCCCATTGACCGGGACCACCTGCTGGCCACATTGAAGCGTTATCTGGCTGACGCCGACAGCGAAGCGGGCGCGGCCATCAGCGATGCCGATATTGCCCATCTTGTTGAACGCTTTCTGGACGGGCTGGAACAGCGAAAAGAAGTGATGTGCGAGGCGGCCAGTGTCCGCCACCGTGAGCGTCTGAAAACCGAAGCCCACCAGATCAAGGGCACCGCGGGAGCGATGGGCTACCCTGAGATGACACGGCAGGCAGGTATACTGGAAGCCCTCGTGAAGGCTGAACAACCGGATTGGGACCGGGTTCACAGTGAACTGCAAACCCTGAATGACATGATCGACCTGGCATTACAGGCCCGGGCGACACAATCATGAAATGGCGCCACCACCGCCAACAACAGGAAGTCTGAGCAATGAGCGAAAACCAGCTGCCTAATGAACAGTATTCGTTGAGTATGATGTATGGCACCTATGCCGATATCCTGTTTGTGCTGTTTCCTTTTCTGGTCATCAGTATGCAACGGTTATGGGATGGTCAGCTCTACGAGACGTTATTGCGGCCGGATCTGAGCATTGCCGCAGCAATACTGGCCGGCCTGGCCATCGGCAAGTTCGTACTGGGCCTGGTCAGTAACCGGGATCTTGGCCGCTACAAGGAACGTATCGTGTTCTTCATTGCCCTGACACTGTTCCTGGTTCTGGGGCCGGCGATCATCCTGATGCTCAGTATTACCGGAAACCGGGAGGTGCCCGGATTTGTGGCATTTGTCCAGCCCATTCTGCTGATCATTGCCATCTCCCTCTACACGACGGCGGTGAGTATCAGTAATATCCTTACCCGGCCAGCGCCGGATGCCGGCAATCGTGACGGTGTATCGCCAGACAATGAGCAGGAACCGGCATCTGCCACAACCAGGGAGCCTCTGGCGATTCCGAGGCGCACTGGCAACGATCCCCTATAAGGCACAGGGCTGTGCCCGGGTATTAAACAGAATCAGGAGACAGGGTATGAGTGATCTCAGAATACTGGTGGTGGAAGACGAACCGGTCATGAGGGAAAGGCTGGTGGAGATGCTTTACAACGCCGGTGCCACCACGGTGGTCGAGCGGGGGGACATCGCCGGTGCCCGGGCAGCCTTCGCAGAGGCAGAGTTCCAGATCATACTGCTTGATCTTGGGTTGCCGGATGGAAACGGTCACGAACTGATGAAGGAGTTCAAGGCTACGAGAACAAGCCAGCATATCGTGCTGGTGACGGCGGATGATTCCATTGACAGTATCCAGAAAGCCATCAGTGCCGGTGCCAACGGTTATGTGGTAAAACCGTACTCTCAGGAAAAGATCCACGATGTGGTTAACAACTATGTGATGGTGCATGGCGGCGATGCCGCCATGGCTCAGGGCCTGAACCGCCAGCACTGACGGTTCGGCCCGGAGATGTTCCGTTACGCGACCTGCCGCGCGATCCAGGAATTGTAACGGGTGGCAAGTGCCCTCACGTAACGGGCCTCGGCATCATTCATGTTGCCCAGCACGCCCTTGAAGATCCAGCCCCGTTCGTACAATCCCAGCACCCGCTGTTCATCGTCCAGATTGACGCGCTGGTTCAGCTTCTTGCAGATGGCATCCAGCAGCGGCAGCTTTTCGGGACGCTTGACGGGTCCGATGCGGCTGCTCGCCGGCTGGTTTGCTGCTTTTGTTGGATGTCTTTTCATGATCTTCTCCTTGTCGTTTTGCGGCTGCAAAAACAAAACCCCGGCGCCTTGGGCAACCGGGGTCTGGAGGAGATGCTCGCCCGGTCGCTCCAATGGCTCCCGGGACTGGACCGAAAGCCGTCAGATAGTTTTCACCATGGTGTGGATGCACATCCCGTCGTTACGGCGTGCGATGGCTGCAATCATTGATTGTTCCTGATCCTTCGACATATCTTCTGGCTCTTTGCCGGTGCAACTGACCGGACATTTCTGTTTCGGTACCACTATCAGTGTATCGCTTGGCCAAGGCTTTGCAAGAGGCAAAGTGCTTCGGCAAACCCTTACAGACGCAGCCGGTGAAACTGCTCATAATTTGTCCTGTCACGTGTTTTACGTTGTGCAATCCTCCGGTGCCCACCTTTAATCTGTGGCGCACTGCATGGATCTCTCCTTTATACGCAGCCCAATGGGCTGCGTTTTTTTATGCCGTTGTGGAAACTTCGTAGCCACTAGTTCGTACAGACGTGCGGGGTGCTTTCTGGCGATAATTCGTACACTAACTAATACCTGTTATCACCAGACCCAGAGGTTGAAAGCGAAGAAAATGTCCGACAGAGACGGATCAGCACGAGCCAGATTCCAGACCCACGCCATGGTAGAAGTCGTTTTGCTGCTGGTGTTGGTTGCCTATATGGTTGTGGCCCAGAGCAGGATGGTGGGGGATGATTTTTCCTTTACCATGATTGGCGCCGGGTTGATGGCGCTGTTTACCTACTGGACCCTGAACACACTGCGGGACGGGCTGGAAGTGATCGCTGTCAGGGCTAGCCGCTCAAAGCACTGAGCCAGACGCCAGCAGCTGGATTTCCTTCCAGGTTCTGTGCAGGATCAGCGCGTCATTGGCCGCCCTGTGTACCGGCAGCCCCAGTTGGTTGATGACCTGCTGGCGGAGGCATGCCCAATTCCTTACCTGATCCGCATCCATCAGCATGGAAATGGACTCAAGCTGGAATTCGGCACGGGCGTTGGCAGCGCGGAACAGACGATGCAGCCAGAAACTGTCAAAGGTCCAGGCATCGCAGAATACCTGCCCGGAAAGCAGGCGGTTCAGGCTTGCGGCCACCTCGGAAACCGGCGTACCTTCCCTTTCCAGAGTCTGCCGGGTAATTCCATGGATCTTTTCGGCGCTCTCCGACCAGTCCTGCCAAAGCACATGGGGTCGAATCAGCCAGCTGTGCAGCGTGCCGTCGGGTAAGCAGATACCAACCTCGATGGGGTAACTTGCGATCAGGTCAAGACTGGAGGCCTCGAAGTCAATAAACGCTGGGCTGGGTTCGGTTATCATTCCGTCAGATTTTTGTTGATGAGCCGTTTAATGAGTTTACCCGCCCGCTCACGCAGACGCGAACCCAGGATGGCATTCCACTGTTACAATATGTCCACGGATGTTAGTCCGCTCATGTTAAAACCGGAATTCCCTGATGACCGATACCGTTGTTGTGATTTACTCCGGGGGCATGGACTCCTTCACCCTGCTCCACCTTGCCCGTGCCCGCGGGTACCAGGTTCATGCCCTGTCGTTTGACTATGGCCAGCGTCATGTTCGTGAACTCGAGTGCGCGCGTCTTGTGTGCAGTGAACTGGCAATTCCCCACAAGGTGATCGATATCCGCGCCCTTGCCGGGGTCATGGCCGGATCTGCGCTGACCGGTAACGTGGCCGTGCCCGAAGGGCATTACGAAGAAGACAGTATGAAGGCTACCGTGGTGCCCAATCGCAACATGATCCTGCTGTCGCTGGCGACCGGCTATGCGGTGACCGCCGGGGCTGTGGCTGTCTGGTATGGCGCCCATGGCGGAGATCACGCGATCTATCCTGACTGCCGGCCCGAGTTCGTGGAAAAAATGGATGCGGTTTGCCGGGTGGCCAACTATGAGCCGGTTGGTATCGAGGCACCCTTTATGGGGTCCGATAAGGGTGACATCCTTGCCGAAGGTGTGAAGCTGGGTCTCGACTACAGCAAGACCTGGACCTGCTACAACGGGCGCGAAAAAGCCTGTGGCCGCTGCGGCTCCTGTGTGGAGCGCCTGGAAGCCTTTGCCGCAAACGGGCTATCTGATCCGCTGTCGTACGAGGTGACGCGTTGATGTATCGGGTCAAGGAAGCCTTCTACACCCTGCAGGGGGAAGGTGCGCAGGCCGGCAGGGCTGCGGTGTTCTGCCGCTTCAGCAAGTGTAACCTCTGGACCGGCCGGGAAAAGGACCGGGCCCGTGCGGTGTGCGATTTCTGCGATACAGATTTTGTCGGCACCGACGGCCAGAACGGGGGCCGCTTCGACACTGCCGATGCCCTGGCGGCCCACATTCGCAGCCTCTGGCCGGACGCGCCGGGGCGGCCCTATGTGGTTTGTACCGGCGGCGAGCCCCTGCTGCAACTGGATGAAAAACTGATCGACGCCTTCCATCAGGCAGGTTTTGAGGTGGGGGTTGAAACCAACGGAACCCTGCCTGCACCGGCGGGAATCGACTGGTTGTGTGTCAGCCCCAAAGCGGATGCACCGGTGGTGTTGCGCCAGTGTGATGAACTGAAGGTGGTCTATCCCCAGCCGCTGGCGATGCCCGAGCGTTTCACAGACATCCGGGCCAGCCATTATTTCCTGTCGCCCATGGCTTCGCCAACGCCATCAGAGAGTGGGTCCGATCCGGTCAAGCAAAGCAATACACGAAAAGCGACCGAGTACTGCCTGGCCCATCCACAGTGGCGCCTGACCCTGCAGATGCACAAGATTATAGGCATTGACTGATCGTCTCAGGCCAATGCCTGTGCGGCCCCTGTGCCTGCCGAAGCTGTCTGCGCTGACCTTTCGCCATTTCGGTGCTGGCTCGGGCTCTGGCCGGTCCAGCGCTTGAAGGCGCGGGTGAAATTGGCGGCGTCGGCATAACCCAGGGCGTCGGCAATCTGGCTCAGGTTCATGGTGGTTTTTTCCAGCAGCTCAGCGGCCCGTTCCAGCCTTACCTGATCCACCAGATGCTGGAAGCTGGCTTCTTCCGCCTGTAACCGACGCTTGAGGGTGCGCTCGGACACAAACAGCGTGGCGGCCACTCTTGCCAGTTTCGGCGGGAACGGATGGCTGGTTTCAATCACCCGTCGTACGCGGCAGGCGAAGCCGGCATCCTCGGTGAGCAGCCTCAGTGCCTCCTCACACTGTGCTTTTGAGGTGGCTGCCAGCTGGTCGTCGGTAAAACGGATCGGCAACGACAGCTGTTGGCGTGGAATCACAATGGCATCTTCGGCGGCACCGTAGACCACCGGTACCGGAATCTGTTGTCGGAAGCGATAGAAATACGCCGGCTCCGGGCCGCGACGGTGGATGGAAGATCCGGCCACGGGTGCACCTGTTAGCTGTGCACCCATGGACGCGCACCCGAACAGCATGGCATCCATGATGAAGCCCTGTAGTGGCCCCAGGTCGACGTCGCAGGCGATGGTGAACACCTCCTGGTCGTTCCTTTGCCGGCGGCTGACCTGCAGATGCGGGGCCCTGAGGGTCAGGTAGCGGGTCATCAGCTCGAGGGCTTCCGCCAGGGTCCGGCTGCTCATCACTGCCGTTCCCAGGGCACCGTGCAGCGGCAGTCGCAGTTCCCGCGCCAGCATGATACCCAGCCCCGGTTCGCCACTCTCGATAATGGCTCGGGTAACAAATTCACTGGCCTGGGACTGGCTGACCCGACGATCCGTGGATTTCAATCGCACCGGATCAAGGCCGACCCGTTTGAGCAGCGCTTTCTCATCAACGCCGATGGTGTGTAACAACTCTGCCAGC